>DASRBU010000574.1:0-10877 GCA_035653475.1 Candidatus Dormiibacterota bacterium
CCGCCGTCGGGCGCTCCCGGGGTCGAGCAGCAGCGCTCGCACCGCCTCCTCCGGTGGGCTGTCCTGGCAGCGGGCGTAGTCCTCCAGGTCGGCGGCGTAGGCCCGGGCCGTGGCCGGGGAGCGCCCGGCCAGGAAGCGCGCGATCAGTCGGCCGGGGTCGGCCTCGGGGGTCTGGGTCTGGCCGTGGTCGGCCGTCCGCGTCCCCTGCACGCGTCGAGTATGCGCCCGACGTCGGCTCGGTGAGCGGGGCCGGCGCCGGCCGGGCCGATGAGGTGTCTCGTCCGCCCTCGGTCCCGTGTGGGCCGGACCACTCCTCGGGTGGTGGGCGCCTGCGCCGTCATCGCCGGTCGCAGCCGCGCCGCCCCGATCGGCCAACCGCCGGAGGGATGGCCACCGCCCGATGTCGGCCCCAGCAGGGCGATCGTGGGTGGCCGCCCCGGCCGGCACGGCAGCGGGAGCGGTGTCGGGGTTCCGGGGGTTGGAAGTCGCGGCTGCCCGGGTCCCCGAGGCCGCCTCTCGACCGGGTGTGGCACCCCTCGCCGCCGGGCGGGATGCCAGGGCCACGACGGCTGGGTGCCGTGCGTGGCCACGTACCACCACCGGACCAGGACGCAGGTGAACAGCGAGAGCGCCCGGCCCTGCCGCGGCCAGGTTGGCGCCCACTGACGTGGGGTACGAGGTCAGGGCGGGTCGGCCCACCGAGATGACGATGGCCATGCCCGGTCGAGCCTCCGGAGTCGGGGATGGCGGGATCTTCCAGGTGGGCGAACACCCGACCCTGCGGTTGCGGATCGCAGAGATCCAAGGAACGGGCATCCTCACGTGGTCGAGCAGGCGGGTCGGGGGCCGCGCATCGCAGGCAGCGGCGCTCGCCCACGTCGCGCCGGGTTCGTACTCACGGCGGGCGGTCGGCCAGCCTCGCCGGCGCAGCTCGGTGGCCGGGTCGGTGAGCCCCGGGCCGGACGGCACGGTCCAACCCTCCCCGGCGCTCGTCCACGTCGACGAGCCCGGCGGCGAGGCACCTCCACGAGCTGGCGACTTCGCCGAGCTCGACCGTTTCCGTGACCGGCCGACATGGCGAACCACGGTGCCGGGCCCGGTGGGCGCGGTCATGGTCAGCGCGGCGCGCCCCGGACCGGCGAGACTGAGGGGGTGGCCATGAGCGAGCTCCGCGTACGGCTGATCGGCGGCCCGACCGCCCTCCTCCGGCTCGGCGGGCTGCGCCTGCTCACCGACCCGACGTTCGACCCGCCCGGCGAGTACCCACGCCCGACCGGCGGCGTGCTCACCAAGCTCGGTGGTCCGGCGATCGACGCCGAGGAGGTGGGCGCGGTCGACGTCGTCCTGCTCTCCCACGACCAGCACGCGGACAACCTCGACCACCGCGGCCGTGCTGCCCTGGGCCGAGCGTCGCTGGTCGCGACCACGCCCGAGGCCGCGGCCCGGCTCGGCGGCGCCGCCCGCGGTCTCCCGCCCTGGACCTGGACCGAGGTCGAGCGGCGTGATGGCGGCGGAGTGCTCCGCGTCACCGCCGTCCCAGCCCGCCACGGGCCCGAGGGCTGCGAGCCGGTCACCGGCCCCGTCACCGGCTTCGTCCTCTCCGGCGAGGATCTCCCCACCGTCTACATCAGCGGTGACAACGCGTCGCTGGAGGTCGTCCAGGAGATCGCTCGCCGCCTCGGCCCAGTGGAGGTCGCGGTCCTCTTCGCGGGAGCGGCGCGCACCACCCTCTTCGCCGGCGCTCCCCTCACCCTGACCGGCGCCCTGGCCGTCGAGGCCGTGCGGGTCCTCGGCGTCCGCCACGTCGTGCCCGTCCACCTCGAAGGCTGGTCCCACTTCAGCGAGGGCCCCGAGGTCGTGCGGGCGGCGTTCGCCGCGGCCAGCCTGAGCGAGTGTCTCCACCTGCTCGCGCCGGGTGAGGAGGTCACGCTGGGCCCGGAACCGTGAGCCCGTCGCCGGTGGCGCCGGAGACCGAGGTGGCCGGGAGGCGGTCCCGGCCCCGCGCTCGCCGGTGGCGAGCCCCCTGACCGGCGCACCAGCGGCCGCGATGGCGCGCCCCGGCCGGGGCGCGCCATCGCCTCGAACCTCGCTCGAAGCGACGGCGCTCCGCCAGACCCGGGTCTCGGGTGAGGGAAGGAGGCTCTCGCCGGCGGGCTCGGAGGGAAGCAATGGGATCTGCCCCGGGTTGGCTCTGGCATGGGTGGATTCAGCGAGGAAGTCCTGGAGGCGGCGGCCCGGGAGCGCGAGGTGGAGCTGATCACCTACGGGCGAAAGACGGGTCGGCCCCACCGGACCACGATCTGGGTCTGGGGCGATGGTCGGCGGCTCTTCATCCGGTCCGGAGGCGGGATGGGACGTGACTGGCCACAGAACCTGCTCGCCCATGGCCGGGCCGTGCTTCGCCTGGGCGACCTCGAGGTCCCGGTCGTGCCCCGCCACGTGACCGACCTGGCCGAGGCGCGCTCGCTACACCCTCTCGTCGTGCGCAAGTACGGATCGGCCGCCCGGCCCACGATCGGCGACGGCGCTCCGACGCCTGGGGAGCTGGCCACGTTCGAGCTGCTGCCAGCACCGATCTCGCCCGCCTCCGACGCGCGCGGGCGGTGACGGGAGGACCACCGATGGCGAGGTGGCAGGACGTCGAGCGCGAGGCTCCCGATCTCGCCAACCGGGTCAGGAGCCGGTTCGAGGTCGGCACCAACAAGACGATCGCAACCCTTCGCCGGGACGGTGCGCCACGCATCAGCGCGATCGAGATGGAGTTCCGGAAGGGGGAAGTCACCCTGGGCATGATGGGCGGGTCGCTCAAGCTCCTGGACGTGCGCCGCGACCCCCGGGTCGCCATCCACTCCCCCACCGTCGAGCCGCCCGGAGACGACGCGAGCACCTGGCCGGGCGACGCCAAGCTGGCGGGCGTCGTGGTCGAGGTGCCGCCACCGCCCGACAACCCCCACCAGGGTGCGGGCTTCTTCCGTCTCGACATCGCCGAGGTGGTGCTCACCTATGTGGGCACGCCCGCCGACCACCTGGTGATCGAGTCCTGGCACCCCGGCCGGGGCTGGGAGCGCCGCACCCGCCGCTGAGCCGTCCGGGGGCGATGTGCAGGCGGGCCGTGCCGGGAGGGCTGGGACGGCCACCCCTGAAGCCGGGGGCACCGGCCCGAGGTCGTGGAACCGTCGCCCGTCGCGCCCGGCTCCGGCGCCGCCCGGCCCGCCACCCTCAGCAGCGGGGGGCCGGCCGAGAAGCGCGCCGTGAGCCGGCCGCCGATCCTGGGCCGGGGCCTACTACTGCAACCCTACTTTGCCCAGGGCCGACCATCCCGGCAGGATGGGTGTCCCCTCGACGGATGGGGTGACCACCCTCGACGACCTGGAGCGCTGGGGCGAGGCCTGCTCGTCCCGGTGGAGCGCGAGAACGGCTGGCGGGTGGCGGAGGCGGTGGGGGAGGCCACCCCGGGCCGCCGGCAGCGGCTGCTCTCCCGGGTCGGCTGAGAGGTCGATGCCGCCCGGGACCGACGGCAGGCCTTCGGGTGCGAGACCTTCGGTGACCCGGAGGGGATCGGCGTCCTGGAGGAGACCGGCTTCCTGCGCTCCGTCGCGGGAAGGGGAGACCGGGCTGGACCAGGACGAGGTCCGGCACTGGCCGAGCTGGTGCCGCCATCGCACCCGGTCCCTGCTGGCCCACGTCTGGCTGGCCTCGATCCCAAGCCAGGCCGAGGCGCAAGCAGGGGCGGTCCTTTCGGGCCTGGCCAGCTCGACCGTGCCCGAGGTGCGCCGGCTGCTGGCGGTGGCGCTGCCGCTGCCCCCTCGCCGGCGCCTGGCGTGGTCGTGGTGGAGGCGCGCCAAGCGCTGGCGGGCCCGGTGAGCCACCACCCGCGGCTCCAAGGCCGGCACGAGAGCTCATGCGTCACAACTCCGGTTGTGGTACGAACGTCGGCTGGTCCGGCGCCACGACCTCACCGGCACCAAGGCGGTGATTCGGGGACGCCGTGGATCCGGCCGGGATGAGCTCCTGGGCGGGGAGGTCTGGCAGGCGGCGGTCCCTCCTGATCACCTCGGCGTTGCTGAGGGTGGAGACCCGCACGGCCCTCGCGGTGGCTCACCGGCAGGGCCGCCTCACCGGCGACGATCTCTCCACCGCCGGGCGGAGCTCGCGAACCACCTTGGCCACAGCTCGCGATCATCGAGGCCAACGATCTCCTTCTGGACCAGGCCGCCGATCTGGCCGAGCAGGAGGGCCCTCCGGGCCTACAACGCGGTCCACCTCGCTGCGGCCCTGCCGCGGGCAGCGAGGTTCTGGTCACGCCGATCAGGAGCCGATCCGGGCCGCTGAGCGCCGGGGGCTCAGGCCGTTGCTCCAGCGTGGGCGCCTCGGCCGCGCCCTGCCGCACGCCACGGAGCAGGTCAGGGTGAGCCTCGAGGGGTTCACCAGATTCAGGAGGTCCATGCTGGGTGTGGCCATCGCGTCGTCCCTCCTTATGGTGGATCTGATCTCCGAAAGAAGACATGGTGGCCGTCGTCGTCTCAGCGGGCCGGGCTATCCTTGCCTCGTGCACCACGTCCGTGGGACGCCAACTGGCCCAGCTCATCGTTCAGTGTCCCGCCATTCAGACGGGGTTGCATCGTGATGCATTTGTCGTACGTTGACGATCGACGATGACCTGCTGCGCCGAGCCAGGGAAGAGGCGCTGAACACCAGGCGCACGCTCAGCGAGGTCATCGAGGACGCGCTTCGCCTCGCCTTTGCCCGTGCTGCGGACACATCACGGGAGAGAGTTTGCCTGCCCACCGACCCGGGAGATGGGAGGGGGTTGCGGCCAGGCGTCGACATCGACGATTCAGCGGCGCTGCTGGACCTCATGGAATCGCGTAATGCTGCTCTGTGACGTCAACGTCCTCGTCTATGCGTACCGGGAGGACCTGGAGCGACACCACGAATACGCCACATGGCTCGACGAGATCGTCAATGGGGCCAGGCCGTTCGGGGTCAGCGATCTTGTGCTGAGTGGGTTCGTGCGTGTGGTCACCCATCCTCGAGTGCTGCAGCCCCCAGCCGTCCCGAATCCGCTCTTGCGTTCGTGGACGCGATCTGGTCTGCGCCGAATGCCGTTAGGATCACGCCGGGCGGTCGTCACTGGGGGATCTTCACGCACCTGGTGCGCGATTGCGGTGCCAGGGGCAACCTGGTGCCGGACGCCTACTTGGCCGCGCTCGCGATCGAATCGAACTGCGAGCGGATCACGACCGATCGCGACGACGCGCGCTTCCCCGGGCTGCGCTGGCGTCACCCTCTGGAGGCTTCGTGAACAGCCGCCGGCGTCCCGTACTCTGCGACGGCTCCACGGGGCCGGCGCGGTCGTCCGCTCATGGGGGCTCCGGATGGAGAGCGCGGGTCACCTCCAGCGTGCTGACCGGGGAACGCGCGACCGGCCCTGCGCTGGTGCCATCCGCACGCTCAGGAACCTGGCCGCGGTGCGGGTCAGCGCGGACGCCCTCGTGGACCACTTTGGTTCCGGTGAGGAGCTCCTGGTTTCCCGTCCCGCCGTCGTGGAGGGAAGGAGATGCCTTGCAGCTGTCCGTCAACGGGTTCGTCTGCGGCCCCTTCTTGTCCCCGTCGTCGCCATGCCCCGGTGGCCTTGACGCTCTGGCGGCCCAGGATGGCCGCGCTCGGGGTCAGCTCACGGGCCTGCCGCACGCGTTCCCACTCCCGCAGCACCGCCAGGACCGCGCTCAGCGTGAATGACCCTACACCCACCCCGACCGTGGCTAGCTGCTCGTGCAGGGCCAGGTAGACCGCCGCTACCAGCCATAGGGCCACCAGGAACCCGGCTGGCCGGCTCCGCCTCGCCGTTCGAGATCGCCTCGCGCATCGAGCTGCCGAGGCCAGCCAGCTCGGTGCGTGTCATCGCTTCCTGGGTGTGTTTCCAGTGGCGATACCATCCCAACGACTGCCCCCTTCTTCTAACAACGCGGTGGGGGCCCACCGTTAGGCAGAGGCGCTTCGCCCCGGGCCTCGTCCCACCTCTGGTAGCGTTGACGGCCGGGCGGTTGAGCCCACGACCGGGCCACCCGACGGTTGTTCGATGCCGCCCGCGCCGCACGTCTCCTCATCTTCGATGATGTATTCGACGCGGGACACCTTGCCCGAGGGCTCCCGGGGTGCCTGCGCACGATCCGGCGGCGGAGACACCGGTCGATCCCTCCCTCCATCGGATTCGTGCTGAGTTCTCCCCCAGGCGGGCGACGTGGGCATCCGCAAGTCGCGGGCCGGCGCCTTCTTCGGGACGCCGCTGGCCAGCCACCTGATACGGCCGTGCATCGATGGTGTCGTCCTCTGCGGAGAGACGACCTCGGGCTGCCTGAGCGCGAGTGCGGTCGATGACTACTCCCACGTTTTCACGTGGGTTGAAATTTGAGAAAGGTCGCTCGGACGACATGAGCTTACAGCAGTTCTCGTGTGGTTTGGTCGGCTCGCCATGATCATGGGTTGTGAGCGACGAGTTCGCTCGCAGGATGGTGTCGGACGAGTTGTGCGCCGGCCGAATCGCCCATCCCGTCCCGAGCCGGCCAGCGGCAGGGGTGGGAAGCGGGATCGCGATGCGCGGATGGTGCTCACGACGGCGGGGTTCGTGCTGACCACCGGGTGCGCCTGGCGGCATCTGCCGCCGGTGTTCGGGGCGTCCAGGGCCACCGTGCAGCGTCGGTTCGTGTCCTGGACCGAAGCGGCGCTGGCGGCGGCTGCAGCAGCGCGTGCTGGACGAGTTGGGCCGCCGCGGCGAGATCGACGGGAGCCGGGCGGTCCGCGGCTCGGGTCCGGGCGGAACAAGGGCTCGCTGACCGGCCTCGACCCCACCGATCGCGGCGATGAGGTCCAGTTCCCGGAGCCTTCTCGCCTCCTCACGCGGTGGTGCGAGCCTTCCGTGAAGATCCGGCTGGACGAGGCGCCTGGAGGGGTGATCGAGGGATCGGGCGAGGTTGGGGCGGAAGGCGTCGGGGCGTTGGGCGACCGGGGGATAGACTCGACCGCCTCTCTGATGACCTGGACGACGTCCTCACGGCCGTCGCCGACGTGCCATGGCGCACCGCTCTCCCGGAAGGAGAGCACGGCCGGCCGGAGCCGGCGGCTCGGCCGGGCCGGGCACCGGCCGAGCCGTACCGGCGGCCCGTGCGATCAGGCGACCGGCTTGAGCTGCATCAGGATGTAGGGGAGCTCCGGATCGTTGGGCGACGGGTCCATGTAGGGGTGGCTGGCGTCCGGCCATCCCACGTAGTGGGCGCTGCTGTAGACGTTCCAGTCGGCGCCGTAGAGCAGGGGCACCACCGGGGCCTGCTGGGACACGATCTCCTCCAGGGTCTGGGTCGCCCGGTTGACGGCCGCGGTGTCGCTGGGGGACGTGGCCTCGAGCGCCTGGAGCGCCTGCTGCGCCTCGGCGCTCTGGAAGCCGCCGTAGTCGCCCGCGGACCTGGGCTGGGAGTCGTCCAGCCAGTTCTGGTACTGGACGAACGGGAACGGCCCGCCCGCGCCCCAGTGGATCATCGACTGGAAGTTGCCGGACTGGAAGTCCGTGTACCAGCCCGTGTCCGGGTTGTCACCCTTGGGGGTGGCGTCGATGCCCTCGCGCTGGAGCTGCTGCGAGATCAGCTGGGCGTCGGTCCAGTAGTCGGAGTAGGGGATGGGGTCCTCGATCTCGAACTGGATGATCTGGCCGTTCTTGGTCCAGCAGTTGGTGTTCGGTCCCGTGCAGAGACCGCCGTTGGGGTTCCACCCGCTGTAGCCGTCGGCGGTCAGGATGCTGGCGACCGTGGGCCCCTTCCAGCCGTCCTGGCCGGCCTTGGTGGCGTCCGGCTCATCGGAGGCGGGCAGGTCGTTGGTGAGGCTGCCGTCGGCGGGCAGGTAGGCCTTCTGGTTGGGCAGGATCAGCCCGCTGGACGACGTCGCCGGGTTCTCGTACCCCGACTCCCCGTAGGTGGCGAGCTCGGTGCGGTTGATGCCGAAGCTGATCGCCCGGCGCACCTGGGGGTCGCTCAGTGCCCCGTAGGCCACGTTGAACCACAGCGTCACCGTGTTGCCCGGAGCGAACCAGGCGTGGTTGGTCTGGGGGTTCAGGTCGACGAAGTTCTGGTAGACGTTGGCGATGTCGTTGCCGGCCCAGTCGAGCTGACCGGCGGCCAGCGCCTGGCTGGCGGCGTTGTTGGTGGCGAGGAAGGGGACGTCGATCTCCGGCTCCGGGGGCTTGCCGCCCCAGTAGTTGGGGTTGGGCTTGAACTTCACGACCGAGGTGGAGAAGCTGGAGAGCACGAACGGCCCCGTCCCCACCGGGTTGGGCACCGTCGCCGTGGCCAGGTTCGCCCCCAGCCGCTCGATCAAGGAGGCCGGGACGATCAGGGTCGAGCCGAGGATCGAGAAGGTGTTGCTGTACTGGGGCGTCTGGAAGTGGAGCGTGACCGTGTTGCCGCTCACGGTCGGGGCGCTGGCCTGGGGTGGGACGCCGGTCCGGTTGGCCGCCGGGATCTCCTCGGTCGCTTTGAAGGTGGCGCCGACGTCGTTGGCGGTCAGCGGTTGGCCATTGCTGAACTTCACCCCGGACCGAACGGTGATGGTGAGGTCCTTGCCGCCGTTTCCCCAGCTCGTGCTCTTGGCCAGCCAGGGGTGCTGTTGGGAAGGGTCGAGCGCGTCGAACTCGTACAGCGGCTCGTAGATCAGCGAGGCCAGGTTCATCTTGACCGCGAACGAGTTGGCGTTGAAGGGATTGAAGTCTCGCGTGAACGTGACCCCGGTGTTCGCCTCCATTCGGAGCGGATACTTACCCACCGAGCCGGTTTGCTGCGATGCACCCGAGCAAGCCGCGACCCCCAGAGCGGTGGCTGCGATCGCGGCCGCCAACCATCTTTCTCGTCTCAACGGATCCTCTCCTCCATGGTCAGTGGCCAAAGATGGGCCTGAAACGCCGGCGAGCGACGGCTCCGACCGGCACACCTCTCAGCGCATCACCGTCCCCACTCACACCTCCTTCTGGTCGTGATGAACGCGCGGTTCCGCGGTCGCCGTCGCCTGTCGGCCGGCCATCGAGGCCTCGAGCGTCCGGCTCGGCTCGTCCGCCCGACCGCTCCCGGGGTCGGCGTGGAGCCAGCAGGCGACGGTGTGGTGGGGGGAGAGGACGACGCTCGGCGGTCTGGACCGACGGCAGACCTCCATGGCGTGCGGGCAGCGGCGGTGGAATGGGCACCCGTGCGCCCGCTCGAGCGGGTTGGGGGGCGCTCCCCCGCCGACCAGCTGCGCCGGTCCGCCCCGGTCCGGATCGGGCGCGGCCGAGAGCAGGAGCTGGGTGTAGGGGTGGGCGGGGTGATCGGTCAGGGTCGTGCTCGGTGCCCGCTCGACCACCTGCCCGGAGTACATGACGGCGATGGTGTCGGCCAGGTAGCGGGCCGAGGCGATGTCGTGCGTCACGTAGAGAATGGCGAGCCGCTCCCGCTCCCGCAGGTCGGCGAGCAGGTTGAGCACCCCGAGCCGGATGGAGACGTCGAGCATCGACACCGGCTCGTCGGCGAGGAGCACCCGCGGGCGCACTGCCAGCGCCCGCGCGATCGCCACCCGTTGTCGCTGGCCCCCCGACAGCTCGTGCGGGAACCTGTCCAGGAACTGGGCCGGGGGATCGAGGGCGACCCGGTGGAGCAGTTCGGCGAGCGCCGCTTCCTCGTCGACCTGGCCACGGTGATGGATTCGAAGCGGCCTGACCAGGTGGTGACGGACCCGGTGGACGGGGTTGAGGCAGGCGAACGGGTCCTGGAACACCATCTGCACCTGACGGGCGTAGTCGAGCCGGCGGCCGGGGGGCACCGGCCGGCCGTCGAGCAGGATCTGGCCCGAGTCGGGGGCAACGATCCTGGCCAGCATCCGCACCACGGTGGTCTTCCCCGAGCCGCTCTCGCCGACCAGGCCCGTGACCGTGCCCGCGGCCAGCTCGATCGAGATCCCGTCCACCGCCGCCAGGCGCATCCGACCGGCGAGCAACCCGCGGCGTCGCACCCAGAAGGCCTTGCTGAGGTCGCGGCCCTCGAGCACCGGGGCGCCGGACCTGGTTCCGACCGCGAGCGGGTCCGCGCTCACCGGGCCGCCTCGGCGTCGGGCAGGGCCAGCTCCGCCGGCGTCGCCCCACCGTCCCGGTGCAGCCAGCAGGCGACCCGGCGGGCGGCGCCGCCGACGGGCTCCAGCCCGGGCAGCTCCCGCAGGCAGCGCTCCATCGCCCAGGGACAGCGGGGATGGAAGGGGCAGCCGGGGGGCAGGGCGGTCGGGTCCGGGGGCGAGCCGGGGATGCCCTGCATGGGCCGGCACTCCCCATGGAGGGGCGGGAAGCAGTGGAGCAGGCGCTCGGTGTAGGGGTGCCGGGGGGCGCGGAACAGCGCCGCCGCCGGCGCCCGCTCCACGATCCGGCCGGCGTACATGATCGCGATCTCGTCCGCCAGCTCGGCCAGCAGGGAGAGGTCGTGGCTGACGAAGAGCGCGGCGAACCCCATGCGGTCGCGCAGCCGGGCCAGCTCCTGGAGGATCTCGGCCTGGGTGACCACGTCGAGCGCGGTGGTGGGCTCGTCGAGGATCACCACCTGGGGCTCCAGGGCCAGGGCCATGGCGATCATGGCCCGCTGGCGCATCCCGCCGGACAGCTCATGGGCGTAGCTGCGCAGGCGGCCGGGGCCGATCCCGACCATGCTCAGCAGCTCCGCCGCCCGCTGCCGGCGGCCGGCGGCGTCCAGGTCCGGACGGTGCGCCCGGAGCAGGTCGTCGAACTGGGCGCCGATGGTGACGACCGGGTTGAGGGCGCTGAGCGCGCTCTGCAGGACCACGGCCACCTCGGCCCAGCGCAGCGCCCGCAGCTGCTC
>DASRBU010000575.1:0-4210 GCA_035653475.1 Candidatus Dormiibacterota bacterium
CCGGCCTGCCCGAGCCGCTCGTGCAGCCGCGGGAAGAGATCGAGCACGAAGGCCATGCGGGCCTCCCGGTGCGCCCGGTCCCGGCGCAGGTAGGCGCCCAGCAGCAGGTTCTCGCGAACCGAGAGCAGGGGGAACACCTGCCGTCCCTCGGGCACGTGGGCGATGCCGAGGGCCGGGATCCGGTGGGCGGGGACCCGGGCCAGGTCGCGGCCCTCGAAGACGACACGGCCGGCACTGGGACGGAGGATGCCGGAGATGGTCCGCAGGAGCGTGGTCTTGCCGGCGCCGTTGGCCCCGATCACGGCCACGAACTCGCCCGCCCGAACCGCCAGGTCGACACCGTGCAGCACCGTCACCCGGCCGTACCCGGAGCAGAGCCCACTGGCGCTCAACAGCGGCGCCGGCCCCGGGGCATCGCCTGCGGTCCCCGGCGCCGGCCCCGGGGCAGGGCGGGACCCGGCCCTCCCCGCCCGGCGGTCCGCCCTTCCCTCCATCCCCTGGTCGCCGGCCTCGGCCACCGACACCGCTACCCCATCCCCAGGTACGCCTCGACCACCTGGGGGTCTCGGCTCACGCCGAGCGGGTCGCCGTCCGCGATCAGGCGACCCTGCTCGAAGGCGAGCACCCGTTGCGAGACCTCCATCACCGCCCGCATGTTGTGCTCGATGACCAGCAGGGTGATCCCGCGTTCCCGGTTCATGGCCCGCAGCCGGTTGAGCATCTCGCCCACCTCGGCCTCGGTGAGGCCGGCCATGACCTCGTCGATCATAAGCAGACGGGGCCGGACGGCCAGCGCCCGGGCCAGCTCCAGGCGGGCGCGGTCGGCCAGGGTGAGGTCGCGGGCCGGCAGGTCGGCCCTGGCGGCGAGCCCGATGAACTCCAGGTCCTCGATCGCTTGCCGGCGGGCCAGGTCGAGTCGTCGCTGATGGAGGATGGCGCCGACCAGGACGTTCTCCAGGACCGTCATCTCCCCGAAGACCTGCACCATCTGCGAGGTCTTGGTGATGCCCGACGCCACCACCCGGTTGACCGGCCAGCCGGTGATCTCCCGGCCCTGGTAGAGGACCTGACCGGAGGTGGGCGGGACCAGCTGCACGATGGCGTTGAAGAGGGTCGACTTGCCGGCCCCGTTGGGGCCGATCACGCCCACCAGCTCGCCGGCCTGGACCTGGAAGCTGACCTCCGAGAGCGCCAGCAAGCCACCGAACCGGCGCGAGACGGAGCGCAGCTCGAGGAGGGGGCCGCTCATGCCGGTGACCGCCAAAGCCGCTCCCAGAGCCGCAGCAGCCACTCGGCCAGGCCGCGGGGGCGCAGGAGGATGACCAGGATCAGGAGCAGGCCGTAGGCGAGCGGGCCGAGCGGGGCCAGGCGTCCGGTCAGCTGGAGGCTCGTGTACTCCGACAGCGGCACCAGCAGCATGGCGCCGAGGGCCGGCCCCCACCAGCTGTTCACGCCGCCGATGATGGCGAAGAGGGCCATGTTGATGGAGGTCTGGAAGGAGAAGGCCGAGTCCGGGTCGATGAACTGGATGAACTGCAGGTAGAAGCCGCCGCCGGCGGCCACGACCGCGGCGCTGATGGCCAGCGCGGTGAGCTTGGTCCGCAGCAGGTCGATGCCGGCCAGCTGGGCGGCGAGCGGGTTCTCCTTGATCGCGCGCAGGCGATAGCCGAGCCCGGAGCGGAGGACGAGCCGGCTTGCCAGCAGGGCTCCAACCATCATCCCGGCGGCGACGTAGAAGTACCAGATCGGGTACTTGAAGCTGAACATCTCGGGCCGGTAGCCCAGGATCGGGAGGGTGAGCCCGAGCGTGCCGCCGGTGAATTGGCGGTAGTAGGTGAAGAGGATGTCGCCGATCTGGAGCAGGGCCAGGGTGCCGAGCGCGAAGTAGTGACCGGCCAGCCGGAAGGTGGGGATGCCGATGCCGATCCCGACCAGGACGGCCAGCCCCATGCCGGCCGGGATGCCGAGCCAGGGGGTGACGTGGAGGTCGATCTCCAGCAGCCCGGTCGTGTACGCGCCCACGGCGAAGAACACGGCGTGGCCGAGCGAGATCTGGTTGGCGTACCCGCCCAGCAGGTTCCAGCCCAGGGACATGGTGCCGAACAGGCAGCACAGGGTCGCGATCCGGAGGGCGAACTCGGTGCCCACGTAGAAGGGCGCCGCCAGGAGCAGCGCCAGCAGCGCCAGGGCCAGGGCGACCTCGGCCCCCCGTCGCCCCCGCCGGGAGGGGACGGAGAGGCTAGGCGCGACGGAGTCGGACATTCTGGAGCACGCCCCCGGGGACCAGGATCAGGGCCGCCACGAAGATCACGAAGACCACCAGGTTCTGCAGCTCGGTGGCCAGGAACACGGTGGACACCGATTGGACGACGCCGATGACCAGGCCGGCCACGGCCGCCCCCCGCACCGAGCCCAGGCCGCCCAGGACCACCACCGTGTACATGATCAGGACGAACTGGGAGCCGATCGCCGGGTAGGCGACGGTGTAGGGGAGGATGACGGCGCCGGCGAAGCCGGCCAGGCCGACGCCCAGGCCGAAGGCGAGCATGTACATCGCCCTCGGGTTGATCCCCAGCAGGACGGCCGCGTTCCGGTTCTGGGCGGTGGCGCGCATGGCCCGGCCGAGGTCGGTCCAGTTGAGGAAGAGGTAGAGCAGGCTGGCCGCCACCGCCGCGCAGGCGAAGGCCAGGAGGTAGGAGAGGGAGAGGTGCGCGCCCGGGAGGGGGACCGAGACCGCCCCGTAGGGGGTGGTGACGCCGTGGTACTCGTTGCCGAAGGCGGCGGCGGCGGCGTTGGACAGCACGATGCTGAGGCCGACCGTGGCGAAGATCTGGGCCAGCGGCGGCGCCTCGATGATGGGGTCGATGATCACCCGCTCCACCAGCACGCCCAGGGCGAAGACGAGGAGCCCGGCGCCGACCGAGGCCACCAGCGGGTCCAGGCCGAACAGCTGGTGGGCGAAGAAGGCCAGGAACATGCCGATCATCAAGAACTCGCCCTGGGCGAAGTTCACGATGTCCATGACCCCGAACACCAGCGTCAGCCCGATCGAGATCAGCGCGTACACGCCGCCGATCAGGAGCCCGTTGAGGAGTGCCTGGTACAGCGCCACCGCGGTCAGGGACGAGAAGGGGGCGGGCTGGCCCGGAACGCGTTCACGTCCGGCCGGGTCCGGTCAGCCGGCCGACGGCCATTGCGCCTTCCCCCTGGTCAGGTCGGGCGGGTACACGCCGACCAGCTTCCCGTTCTGCCACTGACACATGACCGGCTGGACGACGACGTTGTTGCCCTGGGCATCCCACTTGACGTGGCCGCCGGGCATGGTCGCGGCCAGTCCCTTGGTGAAGTCCATGCCGTGTAGGGTCCTGGTCAGCTGCTCGGGGTCCCGGGTGGGGTGGGCCTCCAGGGCCTGGGCGATGATGGACACCGCCACCGCGTTGTCGTGGGCTTCCTGGGTCATGAAGGTGCCGTAGCGCTTCTGGTACTCGGTGTTGATGGAGCCGTAGACGTCGGGTGAGCTGGTGTCGGCGGTGAAGATCTGGTTGGCCAGCGGGCCCAGGCTCTTCTCGAAGTCGGGCTGAACGAAGCCCCCGACCCCGGCGAAGATGGGCGCGGTGTTGCCGGCTTCGTGCAGGGCCCGGACCAGGAGGATGCCATCGGTCAGGTACGAGACCGGCAGGATGATGTCGGGCTTGACGTTGACGATCTTGCTGGCCACCGGGCCGGCGTCGGTGATGGTGGCGGCGTACGGCTCGTAGAGGGCCACGTCCAGGCCGGCGTCCTGGGCGGCCTTCCTCAGGCCCTCGGCGGTGCCCGAGCCGAAGGCGTCGTTCTCGAACACGATGGCCACCTTCTTGACGGTGACGTTGGCCTGCCTGGCGATGGCCAGGGCGGCGGTCAGCTGGAAGGTGCCCACCTGGCTCGCCCTGGGGGCGATGCGGAAGAAGTGGGTGTAGCCGCGCTGGGTGAGCGTGTCCGAGAAGCCGGTCGAGAGCAGGGGGATGCCGGCCTGCTCCGTGACCTGGGCCGAGGTCAGGGTGAGCGCGCTGGCGTACATGCCGATGGCGGCGATGACCTTGTTGGAGGTGACGAACTTGCTGGTGACGGCGGCGGCCTGGGTGGGATCGCTGGTGGCGTCGGCGCTGACGATGCGGAGCTTGGCCCCGCCCATCGACTTGATGCCGCCCTGGCGGTTGATGAGGTCGGCCTC
>DASRBU010000576.1:0-28921 GCA_035653475.1 Candidatus Dormiibacterota bacterium
CTGATGGCCCCGCTCCAGGTCCAGGAGGCGGCCGGGATCGCGGCCCTGGAGGCGGCCGCCGCCCGCCAGGAGCCGCTGGCCCTCTTCTGGAGACGTGGTGAGGGCGCCGACTCGGCAGCCCCGATCGGCGTCTCCTGCGGGATCGTCCGCCTCATCCGCCTGCCCGACGGTCAGATGCAGGTGGTCCTGCAGGGGATCGCCCGCGTGCGCCGCCTGGCCGTGACCGCCACCGAGCCCCACCTCCGGGTGCTGGTGGAGGCGGTGCAGCCGCCCCAGGTCTCGATCGTCGGCAACCCGCTGCGGGAGGCCGTGCTCAACAGCCTGCGGGCGGTGGCCGCGCTCTCGGGCGTGCCCGAGCAGGCCCTGGTGGTGGCCGCCAACGCCCAGGACGCCGGCCAGCTGGCCGACATCGCCGCCGGCGTGCTCGACCTGCCGGCCGAGGACCGCCAGCGGGTGCTCGAGGCCGTCGATCCCATCCCCCGGCTGGAGCTCGTCCTGCAGCTGGCCGAGCAGCGGCGCGGCTACCTCGAGGTCTCCCAGCGCATCCAGCGGGAGGTGGGCGAGCGGGCCGGCCGCGAGCAGCGGGCCTACCTCCTGCGCGAGCAGCTACGGGCCATCCGGCGCGAGCTGGGGGAGCTGGACCCCTCCGAGGGCCAGATCGCGGAGCTGCGACAGCAGGTGGAGGGGAAGGGGCTCCCGGCCGAGGTGCGGGCGGAGGCGGAGCGGGAGCTGGGCCGGCTCGAGGCCATCAACCCGGCCTCGCCGGAGTGGGCGGTGATCCGCACCCGGCTGGACTGGATCCTCGCCCTCCCCTGGGAGGACCCGCCTCCCGACACCGTCGACCTGGAGCGGGCGCGCCAGGTCCTGGACGCCGATCACCTCGGGCTGGAGAAGGTCAAGGACCGGATCCTCGACTACCTGGCCGTGACCAGGCTGCGTGGGGGCGCCAGGGGGCCGATCCTCTGCCTGGTGGGGCCGCCCGGGGTGGGGAAGACGTCGCTCGGGCAGTCGATCGCCCGGGCCCTGGGCCGGCCCTTCGTGCGCGCCTCGCTGGGGGGCATCCGGGACGAGGCCGAGATCCGGGGGCACCGTCGGACCTACGTGGGCGCCCTGCCGGGACGGATCATCCAGGGCATGCGCCGGGCCGGCGCCCGCAACCCGGTCTTCATGCTGGACGAGGTGGACAAGCTCGGGGCCGGCTTCCAGGGCGACCCCGCCGCGGCCCTGCTCGAGGTGCTGGACCCGGCCCAGAACCATGCCTTCGTCGACCACTACCTCGATCTGTCCTACGACCTCTCGCGGGTGTTCTTCATCTGCACTGCCAACGTCACCTTCTCCATCCCCGAGGCGCTGCTGGACCGCATGGAGGTGATCGAGATCCCCGGCTACACCGACCAGGAGAAGCTGGGCATCGCGCGCCGTCACCTCCTCCGCCGCCAGATGGAGGAGCACGGCCTTCCCGAGGGTGCCCTTCGCATCGACGATGCGGTGCTGCTCGACATCGTGCGGGGGTGGACGCGGGAGGCCGGGGTCCGCCAGCTGGACCGCGCCCTGGCGGCGATCTGCCGGCGGGCGGCGCGCCGCCGGGCGGCGGGCGACGAGCGTCCGCTCGAGGTGGACGAGCGGGTCGTGAGCGAGGCGCTGGGCCCGCGACGGGTGGACGAGGCGGGGCTGGAGGAGGAGACCTCGGTCGGCGCCGCCACCGGCCTGGCCTGGACCGGGGTCGGGGGCGACATCCTGACTGTCGAGGCGAGCGTGGTACCGGGCGACGGCAAGCTCACCCTGACCGGCTCCCTGGGCGAGGTCATGCAGGAGTCGGCCCGGGCCGCGATCACCTACGCCCGCAGCCGCTCGGCCAGGCTCGGGCTCGACCCGGACTTCTTCCAGCGCCACGACCTCCACATCCACGTGCCCGAGGGCGCGATCCCCAAGGACGGGCCGTCGGCGGGGGTGGCGCTGGCCACCGCCCTGATCTCGGCGGCGACCGGGCGGGCCGTGGACCGGCGCTGGGCCATGACCGGCGAGATCACGCTGCGCGGCCTGGTGCTGCCCGTGGGCGGCATCAAGGAGAAGGCGCTGGCCGCCCACCGGGCCGGGCTCCGGGGCGTGATCCTGCCCCGGCGGAACGAACGCAACCTGGTCGAGGTGCCCGAGGAGGTGCGACAGGCCCTGGAGTGGCGCCTGGTGGACACCGCCGACCAGGTGCTGGAGGTGGTGCTGCGCGATCCGCCGGCCGCGGTGGCGCCGGCGGCCGCCGGGGCTCAGGCTGGCGAGCGGCCGGCCGCCCGGGCGGTGCGCAGGCGCTCGGCCAGCTCCCGGGCCTCGGGGGGCATGGGCTCGGGCAGCCGGAGGTCCAGCTCGGCGTAGAGGTCGCCCCGCCGTCCGCCCCGGAGCGAGGGCATGCCCAGGCCGCGCAGGCGCAGCCGGCTCCCGTTCTGGCTCCCGGCCGGGACCCGAAGCGCCACCTGCTTGCCGTCCGGGGTGGGCACCCGCACCTCGCCGCCCAGGATGGCCACGTCCAGCGGCACCGGCACCCGGACGTGCAGGTCGTCGCCCTCGCGTCGGAAGACCGGGTGAGGGCGGACGTGGACGCGCAGGTAGAGGTCGCCGGCCCGACCTCCGGGGCCGCGCCCCCCCTGGCCGGCCAGGCGGATCCGGGTGCCGTCCTGCACCCCGGGCGGGATCCGGACCTCGACCCGGCGGCCACCCGTCTCCAGCGTCCGGCTCACGCCGGTGAAGGCCTCCTCCAGCGAGACCCAGGCCTCCGCCTCCAGGTCCGATCCCCGGGCGTCCGGGCGGGCCCTTCCGAAGCCGGAGGCCCTCCCGAAGCCGGAGCCGAAGAGGTCGTGGAAGAGGTCGCCGAAGGCACCCCGGTCCCCGAACAGGTCACCCAGGTCCTCAGGCGAGACGTGGTGGTACTCGACGTGGACGCCGCCGAAGGGATCACCGGCCTCGCCCGCGCCCTGGAAGCGCTGCCAGTCGGGCCCCAGGCGGTCGTAGCGGCGCCGCTTCTCCGGGTCGGAGAGGACGGCGTAGGCCTCGTTGATCTCCTTGAAGCGCTCGGCCGCGGAGGGATCACCCGGGTTGCGGTCCGGGTGGTAGCGCAGCGCCAGGCGGCGGAAGGCGGACTTGATCTGCTGCTCGTCCGCCGTCCGCGGCACGCCGAGGACCTCGTAGTAGTCGCGCACTCGCGTTGCCATCCATCCTGCTCCCTACCCGGTCGGGGTCGCCCCCAAACCAGGGCCGCCGCGCGGCCGTCCCCGCGCCCGGCCGCCCGAGACCGGCCCGGCGCGGTCTCAGTCGCTCGGTCCACCCACCGAGCCCGCCCAGGGCGGAGGATCGCTGGCCGGGAAGCTCTGCTCCACGATCGCGTCCCAACGATCGTCGCGGTCGGGCGGCTCCCGCAGCCCCTCGGTCCCCTCGCCCGGTCCCTTGGCCACGTCTCCATCATGGGCCGGCCCCGGGCCGGGGGCAAGCGACGCCCGGTGGGATCCTGGGCCGCGCCCGTGCCCGCTCAGCCGCTCCGGGCCGCGCCCCGCGCCGCCTTCGCCTGGGCGAGGACGTTGCGGATCTGGTCGAGGTGGGAGTCGCTGTGGGCGAGCCCCATCAGGAAGCGGCCCACCGCGTTCATCGGCGGCGAGCCCTCGCGGTAGCGGTAAGTGAGCTCCAGGTGGGGCCGGTCGGGCCAGGCCTCGAGCATGGCCAGCTGCATCCGGCGGCTCTCCCGCAGGCGCTGCCGCATGGCCTCGGCCGTGGTCACCTCCTGCCAGGGCACCTCGTAGCGTGACCGCTCGCGGACGGGGACGCCGCGGGCCAGGCTGAGGGCCAGGGCCGCCGACTCCTCGGCCGAGGCCGTGGCGTGCACGATCACGTGGCCCAGGGTCCAGGGCAAGCTCACCTCCTCGCTGCTGGCGGCGAAGGGATCGTGAGCCTCGGGGTCCTGGGGCACGAAGGTGACGTCGGGGTCCTCGGCCTCGGCGACCAGGTCGAACATCAGATCGGACATCTCGGCGGCGAGCCCGGCCAGATCCCCCCTGGTCAGGCCGAGCTCGTCGGCGAGCTGCTGCAACGTCTTCTCGTGCTTGCGAACCGGGCTGAAGTCGATCACGATCGGAGGAACCGGCGGTGCCCCGGGAAGCTTCCCGGGATCGGGCCGTGCCCGGAGCCGCGCGGGTGGGGGCGGGGAGCCGCACCGCTGCCTGGGGGCGCCCCGGGGCCGGCTGGAGATCCGGTTGCTCCTGGAGGAGCTGCTCCGGCGGGTGGCCGAGGTGGAGCAGGTGGGCCCCGCCCCGCCGCTGTGCTCCAGCTCCATCAACGGGCTGCGGGAGCTGCCCGTGCGCCTCGTCCCGCGCCGCCGCCGGGAGGCCCCCTGCTGCCCTGGGCGCCGAGTCTGGCATGCTGTAGCAGAGCGCCGGGCGAGGTCGCCCGACGTCGAGCCCGGGGCGGCCGTCGTCACATCTGGTCACCGATCGGGAGCAGCTCGTGAAGATCACCTTCCTCGGTCACGCCGGCCTCTTCATCGAGACGGGGCACGGGAGCATCCTGTGCGATCCGTGGTTCAATCCCGCCTACTTCGCCTCCTGGTTCCCCTTCCCCGCCAACGACCGCCTGGACCGGGAGCGCCTCCGCCGCCCGACCTACCTGTTCGTGTCCCATCTCCACCAGGACCACTTCGACGCCGCCTTCCTGCGCGACGAGGTCTCCAAGGAGGCGATCGTCCTCCTGCCCGACTATCCGCTCGGCCTGCTGGAGTCGGCCCTGCGCGACCTGGGCTTCACCCGCTTCGTGCGTACCCGCAACTGGGAGCCGATGGATCTGGGCGGGCTGCGGGTCACCGTCCACAGCCTGGTGGCGCCCACCGACGGGCCGCTGGGGGACTCGAGCCTGATCGTCGACGACGGCGAGGTCAGGATCCTGGACCAGAACGACTCCCGTCCCATCGACCTGGACCGGCTGGCGGAGCTGGGGCCCTTCGACGCCCACTTCCTGCAGTTCTCGGGCGCCATCTGGTTCCCGTTCGTCTACCAGTACCCGCCGCGGATGCTGGATGCGCTGGGCCGCAAGAAGCGGGAGAACCAGATGGCGCGCGCCCTGCGCTACGTCCAGCACCTGGGGGCCACCTGGGTGGTGCCCTCGGCCGGGCCGCCCTGCTTCCTCGACGACGAGCTGTTCGGGCTGAACGACTTCGACCGGGACCCGGCCAACACCTTCCCCGACCAGACCGTGTTCCTGGAGTACCTGCGCTCGGCCGGGGTCGAGGGCGGCCGGCTGATGGTCCCGGGCAGCGAGATGGTGCTCGACCGATCCGGGTGCGAGGTCCACCATCCCCTGCCCGAGGCGGAGGTCCGGGCCATCTTCGCCGACAAGCGCGGCTACCTGAGCGGGTACCGGGAGCGGAAGCGGCCGTTGATCGAGGCCGAGAAGACCGCCTGGCCGCGGGGCCGGGTCGAGGTGGTGGGGGCGCTCCGGGAGTGGTTCGAGCCGCTGCTGGAGAAGGCCGACGTGACCTGTGCCGGCGTCAACGGGGTGGTGGTCCTCGACTTGGGCGATGAGGGGGTGGCGATCGACTTCCACCGGCGGCGGGTGGAGCGCTGGGACGGCGAGGAGCCCGACTACTACTACCGCCTGGACCGGGCCCTGGTCGAGGCCTGCATCCTGAGGCGGGAGCAGGACTGGGTCAACACCATCTTCCTCTCCTGCCGTTTCCAGGCCCGGCGCAAGGGCGCCTACAACGAGTACGTCTACAACTTCTTCAAGGGGCTCTCGATGGAGCGGCTCCAGTACATCGAGGGCTACTACGCCGAGCGGGCCCCGATCGACCAGTTCTGGGAGTCCCACGGCTACCGCATCCAGCGTCGCTGCCCCCACCTGAAGGCGGACCTGACCAAGTTCGGGGTGATCGAGGACGGCGTCCTCACCTGCACCCTGCACGGCTGGCAGTTCGAGCTGGCCACCGGCCGGTGCCTGACCTCCGACGACCGTCGGCTCTACAGCCGCCCCCTGGGCGAGCCGGAGGCGGACGACGGTGCCCTCCCGCCCGAGCCGGCCGGGGCGACGGTGCGGGCGCAGTGCGCGCACTGCACCTACGACCTGACCCGCCGCCGCTCCCCCTCCTGAGACCGGGTCGGGAGGAGCCGTCGGCGCCACCCCTCCGCGGCTCCGCCGGTCGGGGACGCGAGCGGGATCCGGACCCGGACCAGCAGTCCCGGGGCGTGGTCGTGGAGCTGGATGATCCCCCCGTGGGCGCGCACGATCCACCGGGCGATGGCCAGGCCCAGGCCGGCACCGGCGCCGGCGCGGCTGGCGTCCACCTGATAGAAGCGCTCGAACACCCGCTGCCGCTCTGGCGCCGGGATGCCGGGGCCCCGGTCGGCGACCTCCAGCTCGGCCTCCCGGCCGGCCCGTAGGCAGCGGACCCGGACCGTCTCGCCCCTGGGCGAGAAGCGGAGGGCGTTGTCCAGCAGGATCAGCAGGACCTGCTTGAGCCGGTCGGGGTCGGCCGTGACCCGGCCGGCGCGGCATTCGACCAGCTCCAGCCGCACGCCCTGGGTGGCCGCCACCGGCTCCAGGGCGTCCACGGTCTCGCGCACCAGCCGGTCCAGGTCGAGGGGGAGGGGCCTGATCTCCGCCTCCCCGGCATCCGCCCGGGCCAGCGTCAGCAGTCCCGCCACCAGCCGTCCCATCCGCCGCGTCTCCTCTTCCATCGACCGGAGGACGTCGTCGTTCTCGTCGATGGTCTGCTCCTGATGGCGGCGCAGCACCTGGAGCCCGGCATCGAGCACCGCCAGCGGCGTCCGGAGCTCGTGGGAGGCGTCGGCGGTGAAGCGCCGCTGGCGCTCGAAGGCCTGGCGGATGGGCACCAGGGCCCGCTCGGCCAGGAACCAGCTGGCGGCCAGCACCAGCAGCAGCGTGCCCGCCCCGGCCACGGTCACCACCAGCACGGCCTGGGTCTCGACGGCGGTCACCAGGTCGAGGCTGCGGCCCACCTGCAACGCCCCGCGGCCGGGGAGGGGCTGGGAGACGACCAGGGCCCGGTGACCGCCGCCCAGGTCGACCGTGGTCGTGCCCACCTCCCCTCGCAACGCTCGCAGGGCGGCCGGGCGTAAGGGGCCGGTGGCCACCCTGGCCGGGTTCAGCTCGACCCGGCCGCTCGGGCTCCAGAGCACGTAGAAGGTCCCCGGAGCGACCGCGTCCCGGTGCTCGCCCGCCTCCGGTCGGGCGGCCTCGGCCATCTCGACCCGGGCGCGGTCCGCCTCCCGGCGCAGGTCGGCCGCGGTCTGGGCCATGAGCAGGTGGTTGATGAGCAGCACGATGGCGAGCCCCAGGGCGGCCACCACGCCGGCCATGACGGCCGCGTTCAGGGCCAGCAGGCGCCAGCGAACCCGGTTGAAGATCACGGCCGCAGCACGTAGCCGACCGAGCGCACGGTCCGGATCAGCTTGTGGGGATGGTCGCGGTCGATCTTGTCCCGCAGGTAGTGGATGTAGATGTCGACCAGGTTGGAGGAGGGGGCGGCGTCGTAGCCCCACACCTGGTCCAGGATGCGCTGCCTGGTCAGCACCTGGCCCGGATGACGCATGAGCAGCTCCAGGAGGCGGAACTCGTGCGGGGTGAGCCGGATCTCGCGCTCGCCGCGGCGGACGATGCGGGTCGCCGGCTCGAGGCTCAGGTCGGCGACCTGAAGCCGCTCCTCGAGGCTGCCGCCCCGTCGAAGACGGGCGCGCAGGCGGGCCAGCAGTTCCTCGATGGCGAAGGGCTTGACGACGTAGTCGTCGGCCCCCGCGTCCAGGCCGCTGACCCGGTCGGGGACGGCGTCGCGGGCGGTGAGCACGATGATGGGGACGTGCCGGCCGTGGGCGCGCAGGGACCGGCAGACCTCGAGGCCGTCCATCCCGGGCAGGGAGAGATCGAGGATGACCGCTTCCGGATCGGTGTGGAGGGCCGTCTCCAGCCCCCGATCGCCCCGCCGCTCGTAGAGGACGTGGAATCCCTCCTCGTCGAGGACCCGCTGGAGGAGGTGGCCGAGGGCGACCTCGTCCTCGATCAAGAGGACCCGGGTCCCCCGGGCCGGCGGTTCGTCGGGCGATGGGAGCGTGGCCATGGCGGAGGCCGCTCCGATGCTACCGCCCCTCTCGGCGGCCGTTTCGGAGGCGGAGGACCGAAGTGGCCGCCCTTCACGAACTTCTTAACCTCTGTCAATGCTTCTCCGCCGGGTCGGTTGCTAGCTTCGACCTCATGACACGGGCTCGACCACCGGCCCCGAGCACGCTCCGAGATCGCGGCCTGCGGCGGCTGCGTCGCTGGACGGTGACCGTCGCCGCCGCCTCGGCCGGGCTGGTGGGGCTCTTCGCCGTCCTGGCCGTCAACAGCTTCCCGGGGCACGCCAGCGCCTCGGGGTCGGGGGCGACGTCCACCTCCGGCGCGGCGCCGGCCAGCTCGTCGGACGCGTCCTCGTCGGACGACTCCCAATCGGCGCCGGCGCCCGTCCAGCCCCAGCCGCCTCCCGGAGGCTTCTTCGGCGGCGGGCGCGGCGGACCCATGGTGGTCTCGGGCGGATCCTAGGCGGCCGTGCTCGGGGTGGCGGAGTTCCCGGCCCTGGGGACCGGCGTCCGGCTCCTGGTGACGTACGGGGACCGGCTGGCCGAGGCGCGGCGGGCGGTGGAGGCCGAGCTGGCGGCGATCGACGCCGCCTGCAGCCGGTTCCGCGACGACTCCGAGCTGGTCCAGGCCAACCGGGCCGCGGGCCGGGAGGTGGCCATCGGTCCCCTCCTGGCCGCCGCCCTGGCGGAGAGCCTGCGCGTGGCCCGGATGACGGAGGGGGCGGTCGACCCCACCGTCGGCCGGGCCCTGCGCCTGATCGGGTACGACGCCGACCTCGCCCTGGTCCGGCCCCGAGGAGGGCCGGTGCGGCTCCGGGCCGAGCCGGCGCCCGGCTGGGAGGTGATTGAGCTGGACGCCCGGCGAGGGCGGCTGCGGGTGCCGCCGGGCGTGGAGCTGGACCTCGGCTCCACCGCCAAGGCCCTCGCCGCCGACCGCTGCGCACGGGCGGCGCTGGAGGCGGTGGGCGGAGGAGGGGTGCTGGTCGGCCTGGGCGGTGACATCGCCATGGCCGGCGCCTGCCCTCCCGGGGGCTGGCGGGTCCTGGTCACCGACCGGCACTCGGCGCCCCCGGACGGCCCGGGGCAGGTGGTATCCCTCACCGGCGGGGCGCTGGCCACCTCCAGCACCACCGTCCGGCGCTGGGTGCGGGGTGGCGTCCGGCTGCACCACATCGTGGACCCCGCCACCGGGCTGCCGGCCAGCGAGCACTGGCGGACCGTCAGCGTCGGCGCCGGCTCCTGCGTCGACGCCAACGCCGCGGCCACCGCCGCCATCGTCTGGGGACCCCGGGCGCCCGGATGGCTCGAGGCCCACGGCCTGCCGGCGCGGCTGGTCCGAACCGACGGCGAGGTGGTGACGGTCGCCGGCTGGCCGCGGGAGGACGCCCGCACGTGACCCAGCCCAGCCCGCTGTGGTACACGGCCCGGGGCGCGGGCATGGTCCTGCTCCTGCTGCTGACGGCCACGACCGCGCTCGGTGTCGCCACCAGCCAGCGCTGGGGGACCGAGGGGTGGCCGCGCTTCCTCACCGCCGGCCTGCACCGCAACCTCTCCTTGCTGGCGGTGGCCCTGCTCCCCCTGCACGGGCTGACCGTGATCCTCGACCGCTACGCCCATCTCGGCATCGCCGACATCACCGTGCCCTTCGCCTCTCACTACCGCCAGCTGTGGCTGGGGCTGGGGGTGCTGGCCGGGGAGCTGATCGTGGCCGTGGCCGTCACCAGCCTGGTCCGCAACCGGCTCGGCTACCGCGCCTGGAGGCTCGTCCACTGGCTCGCCTACCTGAGCTGGCCGCTGGCGGTACTGCACGGGCTTGGGACCGGCAGCGACACCCGGGCCTGGTGGGCGCTGCTCCTCTACGCCGCCTGCCTGGTGAGCGTCCTGCTCGCCGTCCTGTGGCGCCTCTCCCTGACCGGAGAGCAGGCCCGCGGCTGGCAGGCGGGGATGGGGGCGCTCTGTGGGGTCGGGGCCCTCGCCCTGGCCGTCTGGACGCTGGTGGGCCCGCTCCAGCCCGGCTGGGCGGCGGCTGCCGGCACCCCGCCGGAGCTGCTCGGGAGCCAGCGCGCCAACCAGGGAACGGCCGGAGCCAACCCCTCCGCCAGGCCCACCCCGACCCGCCCGACCTCGCCGGGTTCGGCCCCGACGCCCGGCCCCACGTCCGCCTCCCAGCTGCCCGGCGGCCTCGACGACCGGCTGGCCGGCAGCGTCACCGAGACCGACTCGGGCCTGGAGATCGACCTCATCGACCTCCAGGATCGCTCGCTGGAGATCCTGCTCGGTATCCCCGGCGAGGACGCCAGCACCGGGCCGCTGACCGTGACCCGTGACGGCCGGACCATCTGCCGGACCAGCGCCGACCTGAGCAACCCCGTGACCGCGATCTGCGGTGGCACCCAGGTGGTGATCAGCCTGGCCCGCGCCCGGGGCGGTGGGGAGCGGGTGGGCCAGATCGTCGGCGTCCTGCGGACGGGGCCGTCGTGAGCCAGGCCACGATCGCGCCCCCGGTCGCGCTGCCCTGGCTGCTCGGCGGTCCTCCCGCCGAGATCGGTCCGGAGCCGCTCCAGGACCACCTCGACCGTCTCGGTCCCTGCCCGGTCGGAGGCCCCGATCTGCTCTCGGCCCTCCGCTCCACCGGCCTTCGCGGTCGGGGCGGAGCCCGGTTCCCGGCCTGGCGCAAGTGGCGGGCGGTGCGGGAGCGCTCCCAGGGACGGGCCGTGGTGCTGGTCAACGGCGCCGAGGGCGAGCCGGCGAGCTGGAAGGACCGGGTGCTGATGGCGATGCGCCCGCACCTGGTGCTGGACGGGGCCGAGTTGGCCGCCGACACGGTGGGGGCGGCGGAGGTGGTCCTCTACGTGGGGAGCGAGCTGACCGACGCCCGGCAGGCCCTGGAGCGGGCGATCCAGGAACGGGGTGGCCGGCGCTGGGGCCGCCGCCGGACACGCCTGGTAGCGGGGCCGCCGCGCTACGTGGCCGGCGAGGAGACGGCGGCCGTGCGCTTCGTCGACGGCGGCCCGGCCCGGCCGACCTTCCGGCCGCCGCGGCCTTTCGAGCGAGGGGTCAGGGGCCGGCCCACGCTGGTGCAGAACGTGGAGACCCTGGCCCTGGTCGCCCTGCTGGCGCGCTTCGGACCGGCCTGGTATCGGACCGTGGGGACGTCCTCGTCTCCGGGCCCGCTGCTGGTGACGGTGGCCGGGGCGGTGCGCCGGCCGGGCGTCCACGAGGTACCCCACGGCGTCTCGCTGGGCCAGGTGCTGGCCACGGCCGAGCCCACCGGCCCGGTGGCCGGGGTCCTGCTCGGGGGCTACTTCGGCGCCTGGCTGCCGCCGGCACGGGCGGGATCGCTGGCCCTGGACGACCAAGCGCTGGCGGAGGCGGGCCTCGGGCTCGGATGCGGGGTGGTGTTCGCGCTCCCGGGGGAGGCCTGCCCCCTGATGGAGACGGCGCGCGTCCTCGGCTTCCTGGCCCACGAGAGCGCCGGCCAGTGCGGTCCCTGCCGCTACGGGCTGGGGGCGGTCGCCGACGTGGCCCATCGGGTGGCGGCCGGCCAGGGAGGGGCGGACGAGGTGGCGCTCCTCCAGCGCTGGGCCGGCCAGCTGCGAGGCGGTCGTGGGGCCTGCCGGCATCCGGACGGAGCCGTGACCCTGCTCACCAGCGCGCTCGAGACCTTCTCCGAGCACCTGCGCCTCCACCTGCGTGGTGGGGCCTGCCCGGCCAGCCGGGCCGCGACCTGCCTGCCCTTCCCACCTCTGCGGGAGGGATGGCGGTGAGGTATCGGCTGCGGGTGAACCCGATCGCCTGCGCCGGCCATGGCCTCTGCGCCGAGCTGTTCCCGGAGCGGGTGCGGCTCGACGACTGGGGCTATCCGATCGTGGCCCCGGAGCCGTTCGACGAGCGCCTGCTGCCGCACGCGCGGCGGGCCGTCGACCAGTGCCCCCGCCTGGCCCTGCTGCTGGAGCAGGCCGAGAGCCGATCCCACCGCGCCCACGCCTGACCCGACCCGGAGGGCCGGCGAGGGCCGGGCGCTCCGGGTAGGAGGCCCGGCCCGATTCTGGGGGTAGGGAAGGCAGGGAGGAGGAAGTCCTTCATCTCACTCAACGTGGGACGGCCCGATGTTGATCGCCGGCGCCGCCTGGCGGGAGGACCTGGGGGCGGCGATCAGGCGGCCCCGACGACCCCCGGCGGTGGGACCGAGGCGCGCCGCCAGGTGGGCGGGATGGCCCCGACCAGCGCGGCCACCAGCGCCGCCGCGGGCGGGATCAGCACCGAGGGCCGGGTGACCGCCGTCGCCGGGTCCAGAGATGGGGAGGAGGGGAGATGGAGGAGGGCGACCGCGAGCACGGCCAGCACCAGCCCCGCCAGCGCCGCCAGCACCGCCGGGACGGCGGCGGCGGCGAGCAGCTGGCCGCGGGTGGCACCCATGGCGACCATCGTCCCCAGCGCCACCTCCCGTCCCCTGGCCCGGACCAAGAAGGTGCCAAGGTATCCGGCCACGGCCAGGCCCAGGAGCGCGTTCACGACCAGCCCCGGTGGGCCGGGAGGGAGGAGGGAGCGCTGCCACCCCGACCCGGCCGGGGATGCCGGGCTCCCGCCGGCGGCCAGCTCCCGCAGCAGGGCGTCGAGCGCGAGCAGGAGCGGCAGCAGCCGCCGCAGCCCCCGAAGGGAAGGGTCGCGCCGGGTCGCCATCCCGATGGCGAGCGCGGGCGGCAGGCCCCAGGTGCGGAGCCCGGGGCGCCGGCGCGGCCCTCCGCTCGCGTGGGGGTATGGCTCCGGAGGGGCGGCGTCGCGGGCGGCGAGGGGGGCGGCCAGGACCACTGCCAGCAGGCAGAGGCCGGCCCCGGCCGACGCGGAGGCGATCGCGGCCGGGCCGCGCTCCCCCGTCGCCAGCGCGGCGGCGGCCGCGCCCAGGAGGGCGCCGGGGAGGGCGGCCAGGATCGGCTGGAGGCCCGCCACTGCCACCAGCTGTCCTGGGGTGAGCCCCAGCGCCCCCAGTAGCGCCAGCCGTGGGCGCTGGGTCCGCACGAGGCAGGCGCCGACCCCCGCCGCCGTGGCCAGGGCCGTGAGCCCGGCGGCGAGGACGAGGCCGACGGTGAGGGCGGGACGCCAGGCCGCCGCCGAGAGGCCGGTTCGGGCCGGGATGGTTGCCCCGGCGCCCGGCGCCAGGGTGGCGAGCGCCGCCGCCGCCAGGGCGACCACGAAGATGGCCGCGGCCTCGGGACGGCAGCCGCCGAGGCCGCGCCAGGCCGCGCCGAGGACGGCCGCAGCCCGGCTCGATCGTTCCCTCACGCGCCCTCCTCGCCCGCGGCCGCCTCGGCGGTCGCTGCCTCGGCGGCCGTCGTCTCCGCCCCCTGGGCGAGCGCGGGCATCACCTCCAGGTCCTCGACCACGCGCCCGTCCAGCAGCTTCACCACCCGCTCCGCGCAGGCGCCGGCGACCTCCGGCTGGGCGGTGGCGAGCACGACCGTCGAGACCTCGGGGCGCAGGGTGGCCAGCAGGCGGGTGATCTCGGCGCCAGCGCCACGGTCGAGGCCGGCGGTGGGCTCGTCGACCAGCAGCAGCAGCGGCTGGTTGACCAGCGCCCTGGCGATGGCCGCCCGCCGTCGTGGGCCGGGCGACAGCTCGGCCGGCCGATGGTCCGCCCGGTCGGCCAGGCCGGCGCGCTCCAGCAGGTCGAGCGCGCGGGGGCGCGCCCGGGAGGCCGGCGTGCCCGCGATCCGGGCGGCCAGGAGCAGGTTGTCGAGGAGGGTCAGCTCGGGCAGGAGCGGCAGGCGCGGCGAGGCGTAGCCGAGGTGATGCCGGCGGAGGCGGGCCAGGTCGGCCTCGTCCAGGAGGTCCAGCAGGTGGCCGTCCACCACCACGCAGCCGCTGGTGGGGCGGTCGAGGCCGGCGATCAGGTCGAGGAGCGTGGACTTGCCGCTGCCCGGGGGACCGACCAGGGCCACGAACTCCCCCTCCGCGATGGTCAGGTCCACCTCCGACAGCGCCGTCACCTCCCCGAAGGTCCGCGTGACGCCCTCCAGCTCCACGATCGCGGTCACACCGTCCCTCCCTGTCCCCGGGCCGCCGACCTCCGGCCCGACCCGGTCCATCCTTCGACCCCACCGCGGCCCGGGGCCGCGGCCCGCACACCTCGCTATCATGAGGTTTCGCGGCGTGGGCCCGTGGCGCAGCTGGGAGCGCGTCTGAATGGCATTCAGAAGGTCAGGGGTTCGAGTCCCCTCGGGTCCACCAGGCTCGCTCTCTTGAGTCCTCGCTGACCGAATCGGCTTGGGAGCACGGCTCCGAGAACCGAGTGGAACGCCCGGGGTCGTGGGTCGTCCGGTCGGTTCGCCCCAGCTCCGGTTCCCCCGATCGTCGGCGGCGGTGCGAGGCAGACGCCGTCCCGGGGCCGCCGCTCATCGCCGCTGGGGTCGTCCTCGATGCCCGAACGCTCCCCGAAGCGCATCGCCGGCCGCCGCTCCAGGTCGTGGGCCGGCCAGCCCGGGTCCCCAGCGGCGGTCGCCTACTGGGCGGTGCCGTGCCGCTTCAGCTCGACGAGCACGTTCTCGTAGGGCGTCGAGCCCAGGTTCCGGAACCGATGGGTCTCTCCGGCCTCCCGCCAGACCACCACGCCGGGGCGGTCCTCGTATGTGCGCACCGTGCCGTCGACGCTCGTGATCTCCGCCCTGCCGCCGCTCAGGGGCACGATCAGGTACGGCAGAGCGTGGTGGTGCATGGGTTTGACCCCACCGGGTGGGACCGAGAGCCTCCAGACGCGGATCGACTCGTTCTCGAAGACCACCCGGTCCCCGACCGGCTCCGGCCGGGCCTCGGATCGCTCATCGGCCGGCATCTCGCACCTCCTCACCGACATCGTGCACCACCGCGGTTACCTCCGGCCCTGCCGAGACCAGCCCGGGCGAGGATCGTGGACGGCCGAGGAAGGCGGCGTCCGGGACGCCACCCCCCGCTGCGGTCTCCCCGGGCCAGGTGGGCGGCGCGGCCTCGCCGCCCGGCAGGGGTTCCGGACCGAGCGACGCGTGGGCTCGTCATCCGATCGTGCTGCCCGCCGGGCCGGGCCGCTCGGTGTCCGAGGCCCCGATCGGCCGCGTCACCACCGGCTTCATCACCGAGCGTCCGACCTCAGGGCCACGCGCTCCCACCGCCTGGTGGCGGGCGCCCGATCCCTGGTCTGCGCCTCGCCGCGCCCGGTCACGATCGGCCCGGCGTGGCACCTGGCCGACCTCGGGGCGCCGGCGCCGGGCGATGCTCCTCGGCGCACCCGTCCTCGGTGCAGCGGTCCCCGGCGCAGCCGGGCCTGCCCTGCCCGGCCGGGGCGACGCAACCGCAGCCTTCGCCGCGCCAGGCCTCACGGCCCTCCCGGACCGCCGCCGCGGCCACGGCCAGGCCCGCGACCGGATCGAGCCACCACCAGCCCCAGAGGTCGTCGGCCACCAGGCCGGCCAGGACGGCCGCGGCCAGGTAGGCGCAGAGCAGGTTCTGCGAGCCCTCACCGGCGGTCGCGCCGGAGCCGAGGCGGGCGCCCAGGCGTCGCTTGGCGAGGCCGAGGGCGGGCATGAGCAGCAGGCTGGCGGCGGTCAGGCCGATCCCGAGCGGCGTGCTCCCGGGCCGGTGGTGGACCAGGAGGTCGCGGACGGACTCCACCGCGACGTAGGGGGCGAGCAGCCAGAAGCTGAGGGCGACCGCCTTCTGGGCACGGCCCTCGGCCTCCTCCGAGAGGGTGCGCGGCCCGGTGAAGCGCCAGATGACGATCACGCTGGCCATGCCCTCCACCGCCGACGACAGCGCCCACCCGGTGAGCGCGATCGAGCCCGCGCTCAGGCCGGCGGCGAGCCCCACCGCCCCCTCCACCGTCATCCAGGCCAGGCTGGCCGCGGCCAGCCAGCGCGCCAGCCCGACGTCGCGCCGCCAGCCGGCGTCCCCCGCGCTCACGCCGACCGATCGCCCAGGGCCGGCAGCGGGGCCAGGGGGATGACCTCCCCGCTGTGGCCGAGGTGGGAGAGCCCGATCCTGACCAGGTCGGCGACGTGGCCGTCGTCCAGGCTGTAGTACACGACCTTGCCCGCCCGCCGGAACCTGACCAGCCTGAGCGTCCGGAGCAATCGCAGGTGCTGGGAGACGGAGGGCTCGCTCACCCCCACCACCGCGGCCAGGTCGCAGGTGCACATCTCCTGGCTGAGCAGCACGTGGACGATGCGGGCCCGGGTGGGGTCGGCGAGGGCGTCGAACAGGGCCGCCAGCTCCGCGTACAGCGAGGAGGGCAGGAGCCGCCCGCGCATCCGGGCGACGTCCGCCTCGTTCACGCAGCGGACCTGGCAGGTGTCCGGCTCGGCTCCGGGGCGCCGCCGCCGGGTCGTCATGCCCGTCCTCGCTCGGGGTGGGTGCCCGGCCGCGGTCGGACGTCCAGGAGCCGGCCGCGCTCCGGGGTGCTGACGTGCTCGACCTGAAGGGTGGTGTGGGTGATCGCGAAGCGCCGGTCCAGCACCTGCTCCAGCTGGCGGCGCACGGCGTGGCAGTCCTCCCCGGGCCGGACCAGCACGTGCGCGGACAGGGCCGGCATGCCGGAGGTGATCTCCCACAGGTGGAAGTCGTGCACGTTGACCACGAGCGGGTGCTCCTCCAGCGCCCGCGCCACCGCGGCCGCGTTCATGCCGGCGGGGGCGGCCTCGAGCAGCACCCGGGTCGCGTCCCGGACCAGCCCGTAGCCGGCGCGGACCATCAGCCCGGCCACGACCAGGGAGGCGATGGCGTCGGCCCGGACGAAGCCGGTGGCGATGATGACCACGGCCGCGACCGCGGTGCCGGCGAAGGCATAGAGGTCGGTCAGGACGTGCTGGTAGCTGCCGCGGAGGTTGAGGCTGCGCCGCTCGGCCCTGGCCAGCTGCCAGGTCACCAGCAGGTTCACCGCCACCCCGGCCAGCGCCACGCCCAGCATCGAGGCGCCCTGGACCTCGGGCGGCTGGAGGAGGCGCCGGACGGCTTCGACGACGATGGCCGCCGCCAGCAGGTACAGGGTCGCGCCGTTGGCCAGCGCGGAGAGGATCTCGGCCCGCTTCAACCCGTAGGTGAGGCCTCCGGCCGGGGGCCGGGCCGCCAGCCGGAGGGCGACCAGCGAGAGCAGGAGGGCGCCGGCGTCGGCGACCATGTGGGCCGCGTCGGAGAGCAGGGCCAGGGAGTGGGCCAGCACGCCCGCCACCGCCTCCACCGCCATGAAGCCGAGGATCAGGCCCAGGGCAGCCAGCAGCCGCCCCTGGTCGGCGTCGGGGTCGATCGGGGGCCGATGCGCCCCACCCCAGGAGCCGTGGTCGTGCCCCGTCACCGAGGGCACTCCATGTGAGGATTGCGCAATAGCCTAATCATAACCTTCGCGGCCGCCGGGCCGGGGGAGCCGGGGCGCCACGCCCTCGGCCCGCCACCTCCGGGTTGGCCGCCATCGCCCTGTCCTGCTGCCCCGGGTCGTGGCCGGGGAGGACGTGGCGGCCGGGTGGTCGTGGAGCCGGGATCTCCGCTATCTGGCCGCCGCCCCGACGCGGACGCCCTCCACCCGGTGGGGGAAGGGCCTGCCGTCGGCCGCCCAGAGGCCGCGATCCCTCCGGGTGGAGCGGACCCGCGGACCGGGATGGTGGCGAAGTGGGGCAGCGCCTCGAGGTCGGAGAGCCGATCGGGAACGCGGCCCTCGTCCGCCGCCGTGCCGACGACGGAGGACCGCATCACCCCTGCGCCCGCTTTGGGGGCAGCTGGTCTTCGGTGGGGGCGGCCCCGATCGCCATCTCCGACCCCATCGGCCGGCCGTCGGAGCCCGGCCCTCCCCTTCGCCACGGGCCGGCGGCGACCGGCGTTGGCGGCGACCAGGGCGCCCGGGGGCCGGCCCGGCGCCGCCGGCTGCTGGGGGCCGGGGTGCGTCCGCCGCCGAAGGCCGGCTCCGCCGTCCGACGCGGTAGGATCGACTCCGGCGGCGCCCGCCGCCCGGCGATGGAACCCGCCGGCCGGCTTCACGCCGGCGATCGCCCACCGGCTGACGGCTCCTACCCACCAGTCGAGTCAGGAGGAGCACGATGTCGGTTGCTTCACGAACCCACCCGGGGTACGGTCGAGATGGGTGCGCTGGCGCCCGTGGTCGGGGCGGCCGGGGAGGGGCGGCCTGCGGGGCCGGCCCGGCGTCGCTCGCCGCCTCTGGCCGCTCGCAGGCGAGGCGGGCGCGGTGAGGGCCGAGGCCGACGTCAAGCTCCGCCAGGCGCTCGGCATGGCGCGGGCCGCGGAGCGGCTCCTGGACCGGGCCTTCGGCGCCCAGGTGCTGGCCCGGGGCTGGCAGCCAGGTCGGCCGCTGCCGGAGCGGCTGCGGCGCATCCAGGACGCACATCGGCGCCTGCGCGCGGCCCGGGAGGTCCTGGAGCAGGCGGTCCAGCTCCCCCCGGCCGCCCCCTCGCCGTCCGATGCCGCCGGCCGGCGGGAGCGCGGAGGTGGTCGGTGACGCCCCGCTCTGACCCATCGACCCGGGGCGGCGCCGTCGCCCCGGCGCGTGCGCAGGCGGCGGGAGCGCACGGCGAGGGTGACGGGGCGGCTGGCGCCGAGGACCGAGCCCTGGCGGTAGGAGGTTGGTGAGCGTGGATGAGGCGAACGAGGTCTCGGCTCGACGGACCAGGGCCGCGGCGAGCGGGCAGGGAGGGCAGCAGGGCCCGCACGAGGTCGAGGTCCGCAGCCCCGACACGGGCCTGCGGCATCACCGGTGGACCTGGTGCCAGATCGGCGAGCGGGTGTATCCCACCCGGCGCTTCCTGGCCCGGAACTGGCGCTGCCCGACCCGCGGCTGCGACGGCGGCATGATCAACGTCTTCCCCTGGGAGAACCCCCACTTCGCGCCCCGGCAGCGACACCCGGAGTACCCCGACGATCCCCTAGAGGGGGGCTGGTATCCGATCCTGTGAGCCGTCGTCGATGAGGGGCCGGGGATCGGGCGCGAGGCCGCTCACGGCCCGCTCCCGGACCCGGGTCGCGGCCCCCTCGAGGGGGTCCCCGGCCGCCAGGTGAGCGCCTCCGGATCGACCGGGCTGCCCGCGGGCTGGCGGGCGGTCGAGCGTGTTCGGCGCCGCCGGCGGTGTCCCTCCTGCGGGTCGGAGTGGCCGGAGGGCGATCTCCACTGTCGGCGCTGCCGGCGCTGGCTGGGCGAGTCGCTGCGCGACATCCGGAGCTCTGGCTCGGGCTGGCCCCCCGGGGGAGGACCTGGCCTGCTGCCGACCTCCAGCCCTGGAACCGGCTCTGGGCCGACCTCCCGCCCTCCTTCCTCGGGCCGGTGGTCCAGGAGGTGACCGTGCTCGTGGTGCTCACCGCGGTCGACGGTCGGCCGCGGCCTCGGCCCGGCTGCGCGCCTGCCTGGAGCGGCTGGCGCGGCTGCTGGAGGATGTGGGTGGGCTGCTGCCCGGACGGGAGCAGGCGGCGGGGCTGGCGCTCCTGTTCACCGCCCCGGACGACCGGGAGCACGTGGAGCGGGCCACGGCGACCGGGCTCGCCGTCCGGGCCCAGGCCCGCGCGCTCGGGCTCGGCGACGCGCCCGGCCCGGTGCGGGTCCATCTCGGACTCAACACGGGCCCGGTCGCGCTCTCGAAGCCGCGGCCGGACGCGCCGGTCCACACCTGGTCGGCGAGGGGCGGCGTGCTGGACCTCGCCCGCCGGCTGGCGACCTGCTTGGGCCCCGGCCCCCTGGTCGCTTCGCCGGCCACGTACCGGTTGGCCAGGGGCGCCTACCAGGCGCATGGCACGATGCCCCTCTACGACCCCCACCGCCCACCCGCCACCGTCTACGTGGTCAGCAGGGAGAAGCCGGTCGTGACCTGGCGGAGCCAGCTGGCGGCCCACCCGGTCGAGCTGGTCGACCGGGAGGTCGAGCAGGCACGGTTGCGGGAGGCCTGGTCGACCGTCCGTGCCGGCCGAGGACGGGTGGTGCACCTGGTCGCGGAGCTGGGCGGTGGCAAGTCCAAGCTGCTCCAGGCCTTCGAGCGCTGGCTCCGGGCCGAGGCCGGAGCCGAGACCGTGCTCCGGGTCTGGGGAACGTGCTAGGGCGGGCGCGACTACGAGCTGATCGCCCAGCTGCTGGCGCCGATCTGCCTGCCCGAGGCGGGGTCGCGCCGGGCCGCGTCGGAGGTGCTGGCCGAGCGGCTCCCTCGGCTGCTGGACGCGCCCGGCCGGGCGCCGGCCGTGCTGGAGGCGCTGAAGCCGGTCTTCGGCCTGGGGCCGGCGCCCGGGGTCGACGCCGAGCAGGTGGCGGCGGCGCTGCAGGCCCTGATCCGGCCCCGCCTGCCCGCGGCCGTCCTGCTCGACGACCTCCACTGGGCCGACCCCCGTTCGCTGGAGGTGCTGCGGCTGGCGCTCCCGGCGTGGCGATCGTGGCCCTTGCTGGTGGTCGCGTCGTACCGACCGTCGCTGGAGGAGCGGGCGCGGTCGCCCCTCGGCCGGGGGGACCTGCGGCTTCGGCTCGGGGGCCTGGACGAGGCCGCGGCCCGGGAGGACCTGACGCTGGAGCTGGCCACGGCGGCCCTGCGCCGGGCGGCCGGCACCGGTTGGCGAGGTCGCCAGCTCGACCTCCTCGCCCACTGGAGGCAGGGCGGCCACGACCCGGGCTCGGTCCCCGCCTATCTGGCCCTGGCCGACGACCTGGCCTCGTCGCCCGGCTCGGACCCGGCCGCGATCGTGCTCTCGGAGCGCTACCGCGGCCGCGCCCGCCGGCTGGCGCGGGAGCTTCGCCTCCGGGGCTGAGCGGACCTGGATCGCGCGCCCTCGACCCGTCGCCGGCGCGACCGGGAGGACGCGATCGGGCCTTCCCCGTGGTCAGGGTGAGCGGGCTCCGCCGGGTGCGCGCCCCACCGACCGGGGCGGGGTGGTCGGGGTCGTGGTCTAGACTTGGTCTTGGTCGGCGATGAGGCCCGCCTAAGCCCGGGCAGGGCCCGGGATGATGGCCTCTACCTCGAATTCGGAGGTGGGGCCATGGATACTGGACGAGACGAGCGGGCAGAGCGGGACGCCGGCGTCGCCGGCCGTGCGGCGGGGCCTGGGGACACCGACGTCGGCGAGGGCGGGGCGCCAGGGGGTCCGGTGGTGCCCTTCGTTAGCATCCTCTTCCTCAGCCCCGAGCAGCGGGCGGGCGTGGAGGGGCTGGAGGAGCCGCCGTTCTTCCGCGATCTGAACCTGGACCAGGTGGTGGAGTCGATCACCGCCTCGCACCGGGACCACGACCTGAAGCCCTTCTTCCACGCGCTGCCGCGCGATCTCGCGCTGGTCCGGTACCGCCAGCAGGTGTTCCGGGATCTGGAGCATGAGGACGTCTGGAGCTGCCTGCAATCCTTCGTCGAGGGGATGCGCTCGATGCGCAGGCACCTGGCACAGGTCGAGAAACTCTACTATCGGACCCAAAAGCAGCTCTGGTTCCTCGACGCGGTGGAGATCTACCTCGAGGCCGTGAGGGACCTTTGCCGGGGCCTGGAGGGAACGGCCTGCGAGTCGGAAGGCCTCCGACGGCTCCACGACTTCTTGAAGGACTACACCGGCTCGGCCGAGTTCACCGCTCTGGCGGACGAGACCGCCAGGCTGAAAGGGGACCTGGCCTCCCTCACCTACTGCCTCACGGTCTTCGACAACCACGTCACCGTGAGCAGGTACGAATCGGAAGCCGACTATGCGGCTCGGGTGCTGGACACGTTCGAGAAGTTTCGACGTGGCGCGGTGAAGGATTACCGGGTGAAGTTCCGGGAGCCGATCGAGATGAACCACGTCGAGGCCGGTGTGCTCGATCGGGTCGCACTGCTCTATCCGGAGGTCTTCCGGGCCCTGGCCGACTACGTCGAGCGTCACCGCGACTACCTCCACGACACCATCGCCGAGTTCGATCGAGAGATCCAGTTCTACCTGGCCTACCTCGAGCAGGTGCGCCGGTTCCAGGAGGCCGGCCTGGCCTTCTGCTACCCGGAGGTCTCGGAGCGTTCGAAGGCGGTGCGCGCCACCCGGACCTTCGACCTCGCGCTGGCCGGCCGGCTGGTCCCCGAGGGCTCGACGGTGGTGTGCAACGACTTCCATCTGGAGGGTCCGGAGCGCATCTTCGTCGTCACCGGCCCCAACCAGGGCGGCAAGACGACCTTCGCCCGTACCTTCGGCCAGCTGCACTACCTGGCCGGCATCGGCTGCCCGGTCCCGGGCAGCGAGGCGAAGCTGTTCCTGTTCGACCAGCTCTTGGTGCACTTCGAGCGCAGGGAGAGCTTGACCGACCTCAGGGGCAAGCTGCAGGACGACCTGCTCCGGATCCACGAGATCCTCGGCCAGGCCACCCCGAACAGCATCCTGATCATGAACGAGGTCTTCACCTCCACCACCTTCAGGGACGCCCTCTACCTGAGCAAGAGGGTGCTGGAGCGGGTGATGCAGCTCGACCTCCTCTGTGTCTGCGTGACCTTCGTCGACGAGCTGGCCTTCCTCGGCGAGCGGGTCGTGAGCATGATGAGCACGGTCTCGCCCGACGACCCGGCGGTGCGGACCTTCGAGGTCGTCCGCAAGCCGGCGGATGGGCGAGCGTACGCGGTGGCCATCGCCGAGAAGTACGGCCTGACCCGCGAGCGGTTGAGGGAGCGCATCGCGAGATGAAGGCCTTCCTGATGCACCGGGACCGCGACTTCGACTGGGACCGGGAGCTGCCCCCGAACGCCGGCGACCTGGACCAGGACCTGGGGTTGGCGACGTTGCTCTCGGCCATGGCCGGCGGTGATGCCTTCCTGTTCGACGTCGCCCGGCGGGCCCTCCTCTCCGGCCTCCGCGATCCCCAGGAGATCGTCTACCGGCAGCAGGTGCTGCGGGACTGCATCGGCCACGCCCCCGTCGTGGCCGAGATGTACGCGACCGCGGTCGAGGCCATCGAGGGGGAGCGCCAGGTGTATCGGGCCTGGATGGACTACCCGGCCGGCATCCTGCGCCGGGGGGTCGAGGTGCTGCAGCTCTTCCTGGGCCAGCTCCGCAAGCTGCGTCGCATCGCCGACGCGCACGCCGGCGAGTTCCGCTCCCCGGGGTTCGCCGCCCTCTTCGACACCCTGCGGACCGAGCTGAGCGACGACTACTTGGCCAGCGTCGAGGAGCACCTGAGGAAGCTCAAGTTCCAGCACGGCGTGCTGATCAGCGCCCGGCTGGGGAAGGGGGGCAAGGGCGTCGACTACGTGCTTCGGGAGCCCCGGCAGCCGCGGCCCGTCTGGCGGGAATGGCTCTCGTTCCTGGACCGTTCCGACCTCACCCTGTGGATCCACCCCCGCGACGAGCAGGGTCCCAAGTACCTGTCCGAGCTGAGGGATCGCGGCCTCAACCTGGCCGCCAACGCGCTGGCCCAGTCCACCGACCACATCCTCAGCTTCTTCCGGATGCTGCGCGCCGAGCTGGGGTTCTACCTCGGCTGTCTCAACCTGCGTCAGCGGCTGGTCGAGAGGGGCGAGCCCATCTGCTTCCCGACGCCGCTGGCCCCGGATCGGCCCAGCCTCTCCTGCCGGGGGCTCTACGACGTCTGCCTGGCCCTGCGCCGGGAGGGGAAGGTGGTGGGCAACGACGTCGACGCCACCGGCAGGTCGCTGGTCATGATCACGGGACCGAACCAGGGCGGGAAGTCGACCTTCCTTCGCAGCGTGGGGCTGGCGCAGCTGATGATGCAGTGCGGCATGTTCGTCGGCGCTGAGGACTTCAGGGCGAGCCCCGCTGAGGTCCTGTTCACGCACTTCCGGCGGGAGGAGGACGTCACCATGGTCAGCGGCAAGCTCGACGAGGAGCTACGGCGGATGCGCGAGATCGCCGATCGCCTGGTCCCCGGCGGCCTGGTGCTCTTCAACGAGTCGTTCGCCGCCACCAACGAGCGGGAGGGGGCGGAGATCGCGAGCGCGGTCGTCGAGGCGCTGGTCGAGGCCGGGGTCAGGGTGTTCTTCGTCACCCATTCCTACGAGCTGGCCCACCGGTTCCACGCCCGGTGCCGGGAGGAGGCCCTCTTCCTGCGCGCGGAGCGGCGCGCGGACGGCGAGCGGACGTTCCGGATGATCGAGGGGGAGCCACTGCCGACCAGCTACGGGGAGGACCTGTACCGGGCGATCTTCGGGGAGGACGCGGAGGCGGCCGGGGCCGGCCCGGAGGTGTGAGCGTCGGCCGTCCGACCGCGACCGAGCCCGGTCGCCGGCGCCGGCTCCCCTCGCCGCCGGGCCGGGGAGTGGGCCGCCGTTCGGCGATCGCCGGCCGCCGTTGCCGTTGTCTCGGCTCGGGCCCGCCGGGCTCGGGCCGAGGGACCATGCCGTTGCGACCAGGAGGTTTCGCTGCCGTGGATGAGGTGATCGAGCTCGACATCCCGGGTTGGAGGCGGCTGCGCCTGACGGCGCTGGTGCTGGACGTGAACGGGACCCTGGCTCGGGACGGCGAGCTACTGCCCGAGGTCCCGGAGCGGCTGCGGGCGCTGCGATCGCGGCTCGACGTGTACCTGCTCTCGGCCGACACCTACGGTCGGCTGGGGGAGATCGCGGCCCGGCTGGGCGTGGCCGGCGAGCGCCTCCGGCCCGGCGACGAGTCCGAGCAGAAGGCCGCCTTCGTCCAGCGGCTGGGGGCCTCCGGGGTGGCGGCGGTGGGCAACGGCATGAACGACGTGGGCATGCTGAGGGCCGCCGCCCTCTCGATCGCGGTGATCGGCCACGAGGGGCTGGCGGTCCCGGCGCTGCTCGCCGGCCAGGTCCTGGCCGGGTCGATCGGGGAGGCGCTCGACCTGCTCCTCAACCCGAGGCGGCTGCTGGCCACGCTCCGCCGCTGACCCCCCTCGCCGGCGCAGGCAGGGGACCGTGGCCAGGGCGGGGCCGGCGCCTCAGGCGGGCGAGACCCCCTCAGGGGTTGGCCTCCCGCGGGCGGCGGGGCAGGGCCGCCTCCCGGGCGCCGGCGACCAGCCGCGGTCCAGCCACTCGCTGATCAGCCGCGACCACAGCCCCAGGCCCTCGGCCAAGCTCCGCTGCCGGATGCAGCTGGCGTAGTGGAGCGCCTGCAGGACGGTGCGGGCGACGTAGGTGGTGAGGCCCGGCTCCTCGGCTCGGCCCCCGCCCTCCCGGTAGGCCTCCCAAAAGGCGGAGGCGGCGTCGGCCCCGGGGCCCAGGGCCTCGGCCCCGCGCCAGAAGAAGGGCATGACCAGCGCCTGCCCGATTGCGTAGCCGGGGTCGAAGGCGACGTCCCGGCGGGCGGCGGCGTCGAAGTCGAGGACCGTGACCACGTCGCCGTCGATGAGGACGTTCTTGGGGTGGTAGTCGCCGTGGGCGACGGTCGTCGGCCGGCTCCGGTCGAGCCGCCGGACGATCTCGTCCCCCACCGCCCGCAGGGCGGGAGCGTGCTCCGGGTGGCCCAGGGCCAGCTCGTCGACGTGGCGTTGGGTTCGGGCCGGCTCGTCCTCCGGGGGCGAGGGCCAGTCGAGCGCCGGTAAGCGCTGCAGGCGGAGGAGCCAGGACGCCGCCTGCCGGGAGGCCCGCCGACGCTCGCGCTCCCCGGCCAGGAGCCGGTCGGCCCAGGGGGTGCCGCCGGCCCGCTCCTGCAGGGTGAACCCCCAGAACGGGGAGCACCCATAGGGCCTGGGCACGCGGGCCCGGCCCGGCGCCCGAAAGCCGGCCCGGTGGAGCGCGTTCAGGGCGAGGTAGCTGCGGGCGGCGCGGTCGTGACGGCCCTGCGGGTAGAGCTTGACCATCAGGTCGAGCAGGGTCTCTTCGCCAGGGCCGACGTACCGCCCCTGGCAGCCGAGCAGGAGCGCGCTCCCGTGCGCGAGCGCGGTCGTCCACCGCCAGGAGCGGAGCCGGAGGCGCGGCCGGCCCGCCTCCCTCAGCAGCCGCTCCACCTCGGGGGCGATGAGCGACCGCCGGTCCAGCAGCGGCCCGGCCGGACCCACCCCGTCCGGGTCGCGCAGCTTACCCGGAGCCATGCGCCTCCGCCTCCTCGCCTCGGGCGAGGCCACGGGCCGAGACCCGCCACCCGGGCCTCATCGCCCCGCCCATGCTACGCTCGCCGGCCGTCGGCGCGTCCGGGCCGAGCGGCCGGGTCGGCCTCGAGCCGAAGGGAGCGGCGTCGGCCCCGGCACGGGGGAGGTCGAGGCCCGGGCTGGTGGCCGAGCGCCGCTGGAGCCGCGCCCGGGTCGGGCCGGCGGTTCGACGCCCGCTCCGGCGCAGGAGCGGCCGGCGGTCCCCGTCGCGCCTGATTCGGAAAGCGCATTCCAACGCACTCACCCGGAGCGGGCGGCGGTATCAATTGATCACAGGGCTCATCCGACGGCCGCCGCTGCTAAGCTGGAAAGCGCTTGCCGATGGGCCGAGCACCGACGCTCAGCGACGTCGCCGGGCTGGCCGGGGTCTCGATGGCCACCGCCTCCCGGGCCCTGACCGGCACCCGACGGGTCGACACGCGCCTGCGCGAGCGCGTGCTGGCCGCCGCCCGCGAGCTGGGCTACGCGCCCAACCCCCACGCCCGGGCGCTCGCCCGGGCCGGTGACGCCTCCATCGGGGTGGTCGTCCACGACCTCACCGATCCCTACTTCTCCGAGATCGTGCGGGGCGTCCTGGCCGAGGCCGAGGCCCAGGAGCGCATGGTGCTGATCTGCAACACCTGGCGCGACCCCGACCGGGAACTGGCCTACGTGGCGAGCTTCCGGGCCCAGCGCCTGCAGACGCTGGTGCTGGCCGGCAGCGGCGTCGAGGATCGGAGGCTGGGGGCCCGCATGGCGGCCCAGATCGCGGGCTTCGAGGCCGCGGGGGGCAGGGCGGTGCTGATCGGGCGCCACCACGCCCCGGCGGACGCGGTGGTCCCCGACAACCTGGGGGGAGGGAGGCTGCTGGCCGAGGAGCTGCTGCGGCTCGGGCACCGGAGGATCGGGGTCATCAGCGGACCGGCCGGGCTGACCAGCACCCGCGACCGGCTGGCGGGCTTCCGCGCCGCCCTGGAGCGGGCCGGGGTGGGGCTGCCCGACGAGCAGGTGGTCGAGGGTGACTTCACTCGGGAGGGCGGGGCCCGGGGGGCGCGGGAGCTGCTCGACCGGGTGCCGGGGCTGACCGCCATCTGGGCGCTCAACGATGTGATGGCGGTGGGGGCCCTGCGGGCCCTGCGCGAGCGCGGCCGGCGCGTGCCCGAGGAGGTGTCGCTGTGCGGGTTCGACGACATCCCGCTGGCCACCGACGTCACCCCCGAGCTGACCACCGTCCACGTCCCGATGGTGGAGATGGGAGCGCGGGCGCTGCGGCTGGCGCTGGGACCCCGGCACCGCCAGATCAGGACCGAGCACCTGCCCGTCCACGTCGTGGCGCGGGGCACCACCGGCCCCGGGCGGTGAGGATGGGCGCCACCGGAGAGGAGGAGCAGGAGTGAGCGAGCGCGTACGGGTGGGCGTGATCATGAACGGGGTCACGGGGCGGATGGGGACCAACCAGCACCTGGTCCGCTCCCTCCTCGCCATCCGCGAGGAGGGAGGGATCAACCTCGGCGACGGGCGGGTGATCTGGCCCGACCCGGTCCTGGTCGGGCGCGACCCGGAGAAGCTCCGCGCGCTCGCCCAGGGCCACGGCCTGGAGCGCTGGAGCACCGACCTCGAGGCCTGCCTCGCCGACCCCGAGGACGCGGTCTACTTCGACGCGCTCACCACCAGGCTCCGGCCTGAGACCGTGAGCGCGGCGATCGCCGCCGGCAAGCACGTCTACTGCGAGAAGCCCGTCGCCCCCGACCTCGCCACCGCCCTCGACCTCGCCCGGCGCGCCCGCGCCGCCGGGGTGAAGCACGGGGTGGTCCAGGACAAGCTCTGGCTGCCGGGGCTGGTGAAGCTGAGGCGGCTGGTCGACCGGGGCTTCTTCGGCCGTCTGCTCGCGGCCCGGATCGACTTCGGGTACTGGGTCTTCCCCGGCCACGACCGCCCCTCGCAGCGGCCGTCGTGGAACTACCGCAAAGCGGAGGGCGGCGGCATCATCCTGGACATGTTCTGCCACTGGCGCTACCTCGTCGACCGCATCCTCGGCCCGGTGCGCTCGGTCGTGGCCCTGGGGGCCAACCACCTCCCGGAGCGGGTGGACGAGGCCGGCGTCCGCTACCGGGCCGACGCCGAGGACGCCGCCTACGCCATCCTCGGTCTGGAGGGGGGCGCGGTGGTCCAGGTCAGCGCGTCGTGGTGCACCCGGGTCCGGCGCGACGACCTGCTCACGGTCCAGGTGGACGGGACCGAGGGCAGCGCCGTCGCCGGCCTCCACGACTGTTGGATGCAGCCGGGGAGCGCCACCCCCCGCGCGGTCTGGAACCCGGACCTGCGTCAGGAGCACGACTACCGTCGGGACTGGGAGCCGGTGGAGGCCGATGCCGTCTTCGAGAACGCCTTCAAGGCCCAGTGGGTCCGCTACCTGCGCCACGTGGTGGCCGACGAGCCCTTCCCCTGGGACTTCCTGGAGGGGGCGAAGGGGGTGCAGCTGGCCGAGGCGGCGGAGCGCTCCTGGCGGGAGCGCCGCTGGGTCGACCTCCCGGAGCTGAGCGCATGAGCCCGCTCCCCACCGAGGTGCCCCTCCCGCAGCCGGACGGGACGCTGACCACCTACCGGGTGGGGCCGGCCTGCCCCTTCCCGCGGCCACAGGGGCCGATCCGGGGCCGGGTGGCGCTGGCCGCCGCCCACGTGGTCGCCGACCCCCTGGCGGAGAACCTGCCCGGCGGCCCCGCCCACCTCGACTGGGAGGCCACGCTCGCCTTCCGCCGCCACCTCTGGTCCTGGGGGCTGGGGGTGGCCGAGGCCATGGACACCGCCCAGCGCGGCATGGGCCTGGACTGGCCGGCCGCGGCCG
>DASRBU010000577.1:0-5764 GCA_035653475.1 Candidatus Dormiibacterota bacterium
CGGGGCGTTACCGTGACGCCCTGGGCGCCACCCCTCCCCCGGGGCTGCCGGCGGCCTTCCTGGAGCCGGTGGCGGGGGCGCTGGAGAGCCTGCTGCGACGCTGGGCGCGCACGCACGCGCCTTTCGTGGCCGCGGAGGTGGCGGCCCGGTGGGGGCTGCCCACGGCCGCGGTCGAGGGAACCCTGGGCCGTCTGGTGGCGCACGGCGACCTGGTGGCGGGGACCTTCCGGCGGGGCGGCGGGGAGGGCAGGGAGTACGGACATCCGGAGGTGCTGCGCACGCTGCGTCGCCGCTCCCTGGCCGCGCTCCGGCGGGAGGCGGAGCCGGTGGCACCGGTGGCCCTGGCCCGGTTCCTCTCCGCCTGGCACGGGGTCGAGGCGCCCGCCGGCGGGGGGGCGCCGCTGGCCCGGCCCACCGCCTCCGACCGGCTCCTGGAGTGCGTGACCGCCCTGCAGGGGCTGCCCCTTCCCGCCTCGGTGCTGGAACGCGACGTGCTCCGGGCGCGGGTCCCGGGCTACCGGCCCGCCCTGCTCGACGAGCTGGTGGCCATGGGCGAGGTGGTGTGGGTGGGCCGGGGGCCCCTGGGCCCCGGCGACGGGAGGGTCGCCCTGTACCTGCGGGCGGAGGCGGCACGGCTGGTGCCGGAGCCCCAGGAACCGGCGCCGGGCGAGCTCCAGGCCCGGATCCGCGACCACCTGGCCCGACGGGGGGCCTCGTTCTTCCCCGACCTGTACGTCGCCGCCGGCGGCGATCCCGAGGCCGTGCTGGAGGCGCTCTGGGACCTGGTCTGGGCCGGCGAGGTCACCAACGACACCTTCGCCCCGCTCCGGCTGGTGGGCGCGCCCTCCCGCCGGGCCGTGCCCCCTCGCCGCCCTCTGCCCCAGCGGGTGCCGCCCAGGGCGGTCGGGCGCTGGTCGCTGGTCCGGGACCTGCTGGAGCCGCGGGCGACCCCCACCGAGCGGCTCTACGCCCAGGCCGGGGTGCTGCTGCAGCGGCACGGCGTCCTGGTCCGAGAGGCGGTCGTGGCCGAGGGCTGGTCGGGGGGCTTCGCCGCCCTCTACCCCGTGCTCCGGGCCATGGAGGAGGCGGGGCGGGCCCGGCGGGGCTACTTCGTGGCCGGGCTGGGGGGCGCCCAGTTCGCGTTGCCGGGGGCGGTGGACCGGTTGCGCTCCTGCCGGGAGGCCGACGGCCGGGTGCTGGCCCTGGCCGCCACCGACCCCGCCAACCCCTATGGGGCGACGCTGCCCTGGCCGGAGCACGAAGCCGGGGCCCGACCGGCGCGGGCCGCCGGCGCCTACCTGGTGGTCGAGTCGGGGGAGCCGCGCCTCTACCTGGAGCGAGGGGGCCGCTCGCTCTGGACCTGGGGCGAGGTGAGGGTCGAGCACCTGCGGGCCCTGGTCGCGGTCGCCGGGGCTGGGGCGCGGCTCGAGGTCCAGCGCGTGGACGGCGTGGCCGTCCGCGCCTCCCCTCTGGCCCCGGTGCTGGCCGAGTCCGGCTTCGGCCACTCGCCCCGGGGAATGGTGGCGTGGCCGCGCACGGCCTGAGCCGGCCGCCCCGGGTGGCCGGTGCTCTCCCGTCGGCGCGCTGATGCCCGAGGGCGACACCGTCTGGCGAACCGCCGCCGCGCTGCGGGAGCGGCTCGGTGGCCGGACCGTGCTCGCCGTCCGCCCGCCCGACCTGGCCCGGCTCGAGGGCCGGGCCCTGGAGGGGGTCGAGGCGGCCGGGAAGCACCTGCTCATGCGCTTCGGCGACGGGCTCGTCCTCCACTCCCACCTGCGGATGCGCGGCGCCTGGCACCTCTACCGCCCCGACGAGGGCTGGCGGCGGCCGGAGCGGCAGGCCCGGGCCGTGCTCGACTTCGGCCCCTGGGTGGCGGTCTGCTTCGCCGCGCCGGTGGTGGAGCTGGTGCGCGACGTCCGGGCCCGCGTCGGCCACCTCGGCCCCGACATCTGCGCTCCGGAGTTCCGGCCCGAGCTGGCGGTGGCCCGGGCCAGGGCGCTGGGGCCGAGGCCGGTGGGAGAGCTGCTGCTCGACCAGCGGGCCTGCGCGGGCATCGGCAACGTGTATCGGTGCGAGGTGCTCTGGGAGCTGCGCCTCGACCCCTGGCGCTCCAGCGCCGAGCTGAGCGACGAGCGGCTGGGCGAGGTCTTCACCCTGGCCCGGACCTGGATGCTGGCCAACCTCCGGGGCGGCGTGCCCCGCCGTTTCGCCGCCGGTCGTCCGGCGGCGGTCCACGGCCGGGGCGGGCGGCCCTGCCCGCGCTGCGGCACCCGGGTGCGGGTCCGGCCGCTGGGCGAGCACGCCCGGCTCGTCTACCACTGCCCGGCCTGCCAGGGCTGAGCCGAGGCCGCCGGCCACGGCGGCCGGTGGGCCGCTAGGTGGCGGCGGTGCGCCGGGCCGTCCGCACCACCCGCTCCACGGTGGGCAGGTACCAGGTCTCCAGCGGACCGGTCGGGTAGGGGGAGTCCCAGGCCGTGACCCTGGCCACGGGTGCGTCCAGGGAGTAGAAGCACTCCTCCTGGAGGGTGGCCGCGATCTCGGCCCCGAACCCGGCGGAGAGGGGGGCCTCATGCACCACCACCGCCCGGCCGGTGCGGGACACCTCGGCCACCAGACCGGCGACGTCCAGGGGCACCAGCGTCCGCAGGTCGAGCACCCCGGCCGAGATGCCCTCCTCCTCCAGGCGCTCGGCGGCCCGGAGGCACAGCTCCACGGCGGCGCTCCAGGCGATCAGGGTCAGGTCGGAGCCGGGCCGGGCGATCCGCAACCGCCCGAAGGGCACGGTCGCGTCGCCCTCCGGGACCTCCTCCCGACCGCGGCGGTAGAGCCGCTGCGGCTCGATGAACAGCACCGGGTCGGGATCCCGGATGGCGGTGAGCAGGAGCCCCCGGGCGTCGGCCGGGGTGGCCGGACAGACGACCTTGATGCCGGGCGTCTGGACGAACTGCGCCTCGATGGCGTCGGGGTGGAACTCGGGCGTCCTCACCCCTCCGCCGAACGGGGCCCGGATCGTGACCTGGCAGTGGTAGCGGCCGCGACTGCGGAATCGGTAGCGGGCCAGCTGGGGGCCGATCTGGTGGAAGGCCTGATGGGTGAAGCCCAGGAACTGGATCTCGGGGACCGGCACCAGGCCGCTCAAGGCCAGGCCCAGGGAGCTGCCGAGGATGGCGCCCTCGGCCAGGGGCATGTCCACCACCCGGTCCGGCCCGAAGCGCTCCAGGAGGCCGTAGGTGACCCGGAACACGCCGCCCAGCCGGCCCACGTCCAGCCCCAGCACCATCACCCGCTCGTCCCGCTCCATCTCGTAGGCGAGCGCGTCCCGGATGGCCTCGACCATGGTGAACGATGCCATCGGCCCGTCTCCTCCTGGCTCAGTCCCCGACCTGGCCCAGCAGCTCCTCCCGCTGCCGGCGCAGCCGCTCGGGAGGGTCGGCGTAGACCTCGTCGAACAGGTCCGCGGGACCGGCCGCCGGCAGGGCCAGCGCCGCCTCCAGGGCGCCCTCGATCTGCTCGGCGATCTCGGCTTCCACGGCGGCGCGGACGCTCTCGTCCCACACGCCCCGGGCGGCCAGGTAGGCCTCGACCCGGCGGATGGGGTCCTCGCGCTCGGCCTGCTCCAGCCAGCCCTCGGGCAGGTACAGGCGTGGGTTGTCGGTGGTGTTGTGGAAGCTCTGGCGGTGGGTGAGGCACTCGATCAGGGTCGGACCCTCGCCGGCCCGGGCCCGATCCACCGCCTCCTTCGCCACCTCGTACACGGCCAGCAGGTCGTTCCCGTCCACCTGGACGCCCGGGAAGCCGTAGCCCTCGGCGCGACGGTACAGCTCGCCCGCGCTCTGGACCGAGCGTGGGGTCGAGATCGCCCACTGGTTGTTGACCAGGACGAAGACCACCGGCACGCGCTTGACGCCGGCCAGGTTGCAGGCCTCGTGGAAGTCGCCCTCGCTGGAGGCCCCGTCGCCGCAGTAGGCCATCACCACCCCCGGCTTCCGCTGCAGGGCGAGCCCCCAGGCGAGGCCCACGGCGTGCTGGAGCTGGGTGGCCAGCGCCACCTGGTTGGGCAGCAGGCGAACCTCGTCCGGGATGCGGGCGGCCTTGCCCTTGCCCAGGTAGCCGGCGAAGGCCCGCTCCAGAGGCATCCCGTGCCGGATCAGGGCGGGCAGCTCACGGTAGGAGGGGGCGATCCAGTCCAGGCCTGGGTCCAGGGCCATGGAGCTGCCGACCACGCTCGCCTCCTGGCCACGGACGGGACTGTAGGTGCCGAAGCGACCCTGGCGGTGCATGGCCGTGGCCCGGGCGTCGAAGGCGCGGCTCAGCAGCATCCACCTGAGGCCTTCCACCGTCCCCTCCAAGTCGAGCCGGGGGCGGGCGCCGTCGAGCAGGTTGCCCTCGGGATCGAGGATGCGATATCCCGCCATCACCGCCCATTCTGAGCCAGGAACGGCAGTTGGCGACTTGCCTTCGTCGGTTCCAGGCCGTACCCTTGACGGCCGGCGTCCGGGGAGTCGGCGTCGCGCTCCACCTCCGGACCACGTCCTGGCAACCGCGGGGAGGTGTATGGGTCGTCCGAGTGGCTCGACGTGCGCCCTGGCCTGCGCGCTGATCGCCGCGATCGCGATCGGGGCGCCGGCGGAGGCTCGGGGGCCGGCCCCGGGCGTCGCACCCCACCCGCTCGTCTCGTTGCCGCTCCCCGGGCACCCCCTGGGAGGGCCGCCGAGCACCGCGACCTGTCGACGGCTCTTCCACCTGGACTGCTACGCGCCCGACCAGGTGCGGCGTGCCTACGACCTGACGCCACTCCTGGCCCAAGGCTGGGACGGCCGGGGGCGGACGATCGCGGTGATCGCGCCCTACGGGTCCCCCACCATCGGGCAGGATCTGGCCCGCTTCGACCGCTCGCAGTCGTTGCCCGACCCGCCCTCGATCCGGGTGGTCGCCTCGCCCGACCTCCCCGCCTTCGACGGCGCCGACCCCGATCTGGTGGCCTGGGCGGAGGAGACCTCCCTGGACGTGGAGTGGGCGCACGTGATGGCGCCCGGGGCCGACCTGCTGGTGGTGACGGTCCCCCTTCGCCCGGGGGACGGGCTCCAGGGGTTCTCCGAGGTCGAGCGGGCGGAGGAGTGGGTGGTCCGCCACGGCCTCGCTGACGTGATCGTGGAGAGCTTCGGGGAGGCCGAGGCCGCCTTCGCCGATCCGGGGGCGCTGCCGAGGCTGCGGGAGGGGCTGGAGCTGGCCCGGGCGCGGCGGGTGACGGTGGTGGCGGCCGCGGGCGACACCGGCGCCACCCAGACCCTCCCGGACGGGAGCTGCTGCTACCCGCGCCCCGTGGTCGCCTGGCCGGCCTCGGACCCGCTGGTGACCTCGGTGGGCGGCACCCACCTGCGGCTCGACCGGGCCGGCCTCCGCAGGGCGCCGGACACGGTCTGGAATGACCCCGGCTCGGTGGTGGGGGGCGACCCGCGGGCCACCGCTGGAGCCGGCGGGGGCGGGCGCTCACGCCGGTTCCCCCGTCCCCCCTTCCAGGCCGGCGTGGCCGGGGCGGTGGGGGACCACCGGGGCCTGCCCGACCTCAGCCTGAGCGCCGCCATCGACGGGTCGGTGATCGTGTACTGGAGCTTCGCCGGCGACTGGGCCGCTCCCGGCTATCACCTCCTGGGAGGGACCAGCGAGGCGGCCCCGCTCTTCGCCGGGCTGGTCGCGGTCGCGGATCAGCTCGCGGGCGGCCGGCTGGGCTGGCTGAACCCGCGCCTGTACGCCCTGGCCGCCC
>DASRBU010000578.1:0-2319 GCA_035653475.1 Candidatus Dormiibacterota bacterium
GACCCGCGCCCGGAGCACGTCGCGTTCCAGCACCGAGGCGGGAAGGGGCAGCCCCTGCAGGGCGGTCACGCACTCCAGGAGCCGGTCGGAGGCGGCGGGTCGGGTCGGCGGCGCCCCCCCGCCGGCGGGGGCCTCGACCCCGTGCCAGGCGGGGAGGAACCGGGCCAGGGCCACCGGCGCCACCGGCTCCGCCTCCCGCCGGAGCGCGGCCAGGGAGCGGCGACGCAGCGTGCGCAGCACCTCCGGATGCCCGTACTCCCTGCCCTCCCCGCCGCCCCGCCGGAAGGTCCCCGCCACCAGGTCGCCACGCGCCACCAGACGGCCCAGGGTTCCCTCGACCGCGGCCGTGGGCAGCCCCCATCGGGCCGCCACCTCCGCGGCCACGAAGGGCGCGTGCGTGCGCGCCCAGCGTCGCAGCAGGCCCTCCAGCGCCCCCTCCACCGGCTCCAGGAAGGCCGCGGGCAGCCCCGGGGGCGGGGTGGCGCCCAGGGCATCACGGTAACGCCCCGCGTCCTCGGCCGCGATCCAGCGCTCGGCGCCGGCCAGGCGCAGGCGGCAGGCACGGCGCTCGGCGCCGAGGGTCTGGAGCCAGCCCGGATCGACCCCGCGCGCCGCCAGCTCACCGTCGTCCAGGTCGCCGAGCCGCACCAGCAGGTCGTGGGCCTCGTCGGCGTCCCGGGGGAAGGTCTCCGGTCTGAGGCCCTGCAGCTCCAGCTCGACCTCGGCCGTCACCTCGGGGTCGAGCAGCTCGCGCAGCTCTTCGCTGCCCAGCAGCTCGGCCAGCAGCTCCCGGTCGAGGGTCAGCGCCTGGGCCCGACGCTCCGCCAGCGGCGCGTCGCCCTCGTAGATGTACTGCCCCACGTAGTCGAAGAGCAGCGAGGCCGCGAACGGGGAGGCGCGCTCGGTGTCGGCGGCCACCACCCGGACCCGGCGGGCGCGCACGTCCGCCAGCAGCCGGCGCAGGGCGTCCAGGTCGAACACCTCGGTGAGGCACTCGCGGAGGGTCTCGGCCAGGATGGGGAAGTCCGGATGGCCGGCTGCCACCTGGAGCAGGCCGGCCGAGCGCTGACGCTGCTGCCAGAGCGGCGTTCGCTGCCCGGGCCGGCGCCGGGGCAGCAGCAGGGACCGGGCGGCGTTCTCCCGAAACCGGGCCGCGAACAGGGCCGAGGCCGGCAACTGGGCCCGGACCAGCTCCTCCACCTCCTCCGGCTCGGGCAAGAGCTCGGCCACCTCCAGGGGACGGTCGCCGTCCAGCAGCCGCAGGGCCAGGCCGTCGTCGGTGAACATGGCCTGGACCTCCATCCCCAGGCGCTCGGCCAGCCGGGCCTGGAGGGCCAGCGCCCAGGGGGCGTGGACCTTCCCCCCCAGGGGGGTCAGGATGCAGACCCGCCAGTCCCCGACCTCGTCGCGGAACCGCTCGACCACGATCGTACGGTCGTCGGGCACCGCGCCGGTGGCCGCCGCCTGGTCCTCCAGGTAGGCCAGGAGGTTGCGCGCGGCGCGCTCGTCGAAGCCGGCCCGCTCCCGCAGGCGGCGCTCCGCCTCGGGGCGAGGCAGCGCGGCCAGCTCCCGGGTCAACCGGCCCAGCGCCCACCCCAGCTCGACCGGTCGGGAGAGGGTGTCGCCGTGCCAGAACGCGATCTTGCCCGGCTCGCCCGGGGCCGGCGTGACCAGGACCTGGGAGTGGGTGATGTCGACCACCTTCCAGGTGGAGGCCCCGAGGACGAAGGTCTCCCCCGGCCGGGTCTCGAAGACCATCTCCTCGTCCAGCTCCCCCACCCGCCGCCCGGGGCGGCCGTCCTCGAAGATGTTCACCGTGTAGAGCCCGCGGTCGGGGATGGTGCCGGGGTTGGTCACCGCCAGCCGCTGCGCCCCGGCCCGTCCCCGGACCGTGCCCCGGGCGCGATCCCACACCAGCCGGGGCCGGAGCTCGGAGAACTCCTCAGAGGGATAGCGCCCGGCCAGCATGTCCAGGACCGCCTCCAGGGAGCGCCGGCCCAGCTCCCGGTAGGGGTGGGCGCGGCGGATCACCCGGCCCAGGTCGTCGACGCTCCACTCCTCGAGGGCGACCATGGCCACGATCTGCTGAGCCAGGACGTCCAGAGGGTTCGACGGCACCACCGTGCGCTCGATCTCGCCCGCCAGCATCCGCTCCACCACCGCGGCGCTCTCCAGGAGATCGCCCCGGAACTTGGGCAGGATCACCCCGCGGGAGACGTCGAACACCGAGTGCCCGGCGCGGCCCACGCGCTGGATGCCGGCGGCCACGCTGGGCGGGGCCTCGACCTGGACCACCAGGTCGACCGCCCCCATGTCGAT
>DASRBU010000579.1:0-9924 GCA_035653475.1 Candidatus Dormiibacterota bacterium
CTCAGCTCCAGGTTGCGCGGCCCCGGGCTGCGACTGCGTCGTACCATCGGCCCCGGCCCCGGGCCGCCTTTGCCGCTCGCCGCCGGTTCCACCCGAGCCGTGCCGCCCCGGCGCCAGCCTGGCACCGACCCGGCGTGGCCCGGGGCGAGCCGCCCGACGGGCTTCGCGGGCCGCTCCCGGTGGCCGCCCCCGGTGCCGGTCGCGGCCCGGTTGGCGGCCGACGCGGCACCCGGGCCGGCCGGGGCGTGTCGCCTGCCCTCCCGGCAGGGTTCATAAACTCTCCTCTCCCGATGACCGGGCTGCACGTGGAGACCGAGCTGGAGCGGTCGATCGTCTCCGACCCCCGCTGGGGGGCCGGCGCCGAGTGGGGGCGGCCGCGTCCCGGCCACCCGGAGGGGAAGGTGGAGGCGCACATCCGTGAGGTGCTGGCCAACCTCGACCGGCTGCGGCTCGACCCCGCCGCGCGGCGGAAGCTGCGGCTGGTCGCGCTGGTGCACGACACCTTCAAGCGCGAGGTCGACCCCTCGAGACCCCGGAGCGGGGACAACGACCACGCCCTCATCGCCAGGCGTTTCCTCCAGCGCTACACCGACGACCGGGAGGCGCTGGAGATCACCGAGCTGCACGACGAGGCCTACCGGTCGTGGGCCGTGGGCAGGAGGACCGGCGACTGGGCCCGGGCCGAGGCCCGGGCGAGGTGGCTCCTGGAACGGCTGGGCCCGAGCCGCGGTCTCTACCTCGCCTTCTACCGGGCCGACAACGCCGCCGGCGACAAGCTGGCCGAGCCCCTGACCTGGTTCGAGTCGCTCGTCCGACGGTCGGCCGTCAGCCGAAGCCGCGTGGGGTCGGCCGGGGACGGTTGAGCGAGGCGCCGCGGGGCCGGCCGGCGTCGGCGGCCGTTTCGTGCCTCTCGGGCGCGGCCCCGGGCGCCGGCCCGGTGCGGGCCCGGGCCAGCAGCGCCTCCACCGTCTCCATCCAGCCCTGCAGCTCGTCGGCGGTGGGGCCCAGCTCGTAGGGGTGGTGGTGGCAGGCGTGGCTCAGGGCGAGCCAGGCCTGGTGGACGCGATCGCCGAGGGTCCGGTCGCAGAGCGAGGTGAAGCACACCAGCTGGCAGCGCAGGTTCTGAACCTCGGCCAGGCCGGGCTCGCGCCCGCGCCAGAAGCGGCGCAGCCCCTCCTCCAAGGCCTGGCGGGCGAGCAGGGCGGTGGCCCGAGGCCAGAGCCCGGCGGTGGCCGGGCTCGCCCGCTGGACCAGGTCCCGACCGGCGGCGAGCAGCTCCTCGGGCTCCACGGGAGGCTCAGGACAGGGCGCGGATGCGCTCGGCCAGGCGCTGGGTGCGCGGGATCAGGTCGCCCACCAGACCGTTGCCCAGGTGCGAGCCCCGGTTGAGGGCGGAGACCAGCTCGCCGGCCCAGGGGCCGAAGCGCCGGTTGAGGGCCGCGTAGACGTCGCCGGCCCGACTGCGGTCGTCGAAGAGGGCGAGGGCCAGGTAGCCCAGGGTCCGGTTCACCCGTTCCAGCTCGGCGTCGACCTCGGCGTGGGGCTCGCCCCGGCCGATCCGGCGCCGGCGCACGACCTCGGTGCAGGCCGCCTCCAGGGCCTGGCGGCAGAACCCGGGCACGACCTGGGCCGCCACCTGGGCGGGCACCTTCTCCTCCAGCGCCACCACCCGGGCGTCCTCGAGCAGCCGGGCCACCGGCTCCAGCTGCTCCTTCACCTCCACCTGGGAGCCCGGGCGACGGGTCACCTCCAGGATCCGGGCCCGGACGCGGAGCCGGCGCACGGCCTCGGAGAGCCGATCGTCGTGGGTGAAGACCACCACCTGCCGGTGCTTCGCCGTCTCCTCCAGGACCCGGGCCAGGCCGTCGACTCGGGCCGGGTCCATGGACTGCACCGGGTCGTCGATGACCACGAAGCCGAAGGGGCTGTCGGACAGCAGCGCCCGGGGGAGGAAGAGGGCCAGGGCCAGGCAGTGCAGCTCGCCCTGGCTCATCACCCCGACCGCGGTCGCCTCCTGCCCGTCCACCCGGACCTCGAGTTGGACCCGCCGACGGGTCGAGTGCCCGGCCAGGGCCGGCCGGACCAGCTCCACGTTGGAGCGGCAGCGGAGCTGCTCCCACATCTCCAGGGCCCGGTTCGCGATCGGCTCGAAGCGCGCGTCGCGCAGCTCGGCCGAGGTGGTCCCGAGCCAGCGCTCGGCGTCTCGCAGGCGCGGCAGCATCGCCCGTGCGGCCTGCGCCTCGCGCGCCTGGCCCAGCCACTCGGAGAGGTCGCGGGCCAGGGGCCGCCAGGCGCTCTCGCGGCGGTCCAGCTCCGCCCGGGCTGCCTCCCTCACCGCGCTCAGGGTCCTCTCCAGGGGATCGAAGCAGGCCAGCAGGTGGTCGGCCATCGCCTCCGGCTCTTGATCGAGGGTGGCGCTCCAGCGCGCCCAGGCGGTGGCGGCGGCCGAGGCGTCGATGCCCACCGACCCCGCCTGAGCCAGGACCTCGGGCGGGGCGGTCAGCAGACGTCGCGCCCGCTCGCGCGCCTGCCGGCTCCGCTCCTCCGCCGCCGCCACCGCCCGCGCCCGCTCGCGCAGCTCCCGCACCTGGGCCTCGGCCGAGACCCGCCAGCGGGGGTCCAGGGCATCCTGCCGCCCGCACACCGGGCAGTCCCGGTCGCCGTGGGCCGCGTGCAGGTCCAACGCCCGCTGGAGCAGGTCCGCCACCCGGTTCGCCCGCTCCGCGTCGGTGCCGGCCACGGCCGCCCGCTCATGGGCCGCCCGTCGCAGGTCATCGGCCGCCCGTACCACCTCCTCCAGCGAAGGTGCCGAGAGCGCTGCCAGGCGCTGGAGGACGGCCTCGGCGCCGTTCTCCTCGTCCTTGGTGGCGGGGCCGAGCAGCACCGCCTCCAACTGCTCCAGGTCCCAGGAGGTGGCCGACAGGGCGGCCAGACAGTCACGAGCGCGCTCATGGTCGAGCGCCTCCAGGCGAGGGCGGAGCTGGCCCAGCCGTTGCTCCGCCGCCCGGACCAGGCGTTCGCGCTCCCGGCGTGCCTCGCCCAGCCGGCTCCGGGCCTGGATCAGGTCGTCGAGCCCCAGCACCGAGGAGAGCGCATCGTAGAGGCCCGAGGGCTCGTCGAACATGGAGCCCAGCTCGTCGTAGGAGAGGAAGGGGCGGTGGACCTGCAGCGCCTGCTCCCAGCCGAGCGCCTCGAGCCGGGCGCGCGGGCGCCCGGGCTCCTGGACCTCGGCCTGGCTCTCGTTCAGGTCCGCCCTCTCGGTCCAGTGACGCCGGACGGTGAGGCCCCGGCTGCCCTCGGCGGCGAAGCGGGCCTGCACCTCGACCGCTCCGTGGTGGTGGAGGTTGCGCCAGCCCTCTCGCCAGGCCACCGAGCGCTCCTGCCAGCGCTGGCTGTCACCGGTCAGCAGCACCTCCAGCGCCTCGGCGAAGCTCGACTTGCCGGAGCCGTTGCGGCCCACCACCAGGGTCAGACCCGGCCCCGGCTCGAGGCTCAAGGTGGCGAGGGGACCGATGCCGCGAAAGCCCTCCACCGAGATGCTCTGCAGGTAGGCGTGCACTGCGGCCCCGGGGTGACCCGTGGCCTCGGGCCAGAGGGCGTCGGGTTCCCCCTTCCCCTCCTCCAGCACCTGCTGCAACGACGCCGGCCCGGCCACCGCGGCCAGGATCAGGGCCCGCGTCGTCGGCTCCATCCCATCCTTCGTCAGCCGCTCCTGGAGCAGCTCCTGCAGCGTGCCCTCCATGCCGCAGGAGAGCAGTATGACGCGGCCGGGATGGGCTGTAAAGCCGGCGTCCACGTCGCCACGGGGCCCGGGGTGGCCGAGACGGTGCTCCACTCGACCCGTCGGGACCGCTTGTCGCACCTCCCCGGCCACTGCTATGATGGCCGGCTCTTCACGGGGCGCGGACGACGCGGCGTCGCCGCGGCAGGAGAGGGGAGTGACCACCATGGATCAGCGTTTCACCACCGAGCAGCCGATGACGCCCGACGGGGTTCGATCGTTCCTGTGGCGATGGGTCGTGACCAACCTGGTGGAGGCGGAGCGCCTGGGGGAGAAGGCGGTGAGCCGGTTCGCCGCGGTGCTCGAACCGGGTGACGCGCTCAGCGTGGTCGAGGAGGCGATCGAGGTCGTGGCCGAGCTGGCAGCGCGCCGCCCGGTCTACGCCTCGGGCGTCACCGGGCTGCTCGTCCACCAAGTGCCGTGGGTAACGGCCCGGCGCGCCCGCCGGCTGCGGCCGCTGGTGGAGGTCCCGTGCGGCCTCGGGCACGCGGACGTGGCCTGGCTGGAGGGGCTGGGCGAGCCGGTGGACGGCCTCTCCCTGGCCCTGGTCCGGCGGCCGACGCCGATGCTGGGCGAGGAGGTCCGCGCGGCGGCGGCGCTGGAGGTGCTGGGGCAGCTGTCCCGGCGCCTGCGGACGTTGCTGGAGTCGGGCATCGGCAGCCTCGGCCGCCACCTCGGGCTGGCTGCACCGGGGAGCCCGGCTGCGGCCTCGAAGGCGGCGGGCGCGGCCTGGCGCAAGCGCGTGGAGCGGGGACGGGAGGCGCTGTTCCGCTGGGCATCGCTGGCGGCGACCGGGACCGAGGGGGAGGTGCTCGCCCTGCTCGCCCGGCGGGCTCGGGTGGACGGGTACCGTCAGTGGCGGGCGAGGCTGCTGGAGCAGCTCGCCCTCGATCCCGTCCCAGGGGCGGCCGCGAACCTGGTCGAGGCTGAACCCGCCCGGCTTGCTCGGCCCGGCCCGGTACAGCCCTGAGCCCGGCCAGGGGTGCGACCCTGGCTGCCGGCATCGCCCTCCGCTGCCTCCCCGAACGCCGCCCGGGGGTGACCCCGATGGGGCCGGTCGCTCGCCCCGGTGCCCCGGTCGTGGGCACGCCCTGCCGGTGCCGGACTCCGTGGTGCTCGCCGGCGGCGTCACGGCCGCGCCGGCGACGCATCGTCCAGCCTGGCGGCCTCTCCATCCGGAGGTGGAGCGCGGTCACCTCCACCGACCCCGAGCACGCGGCCGGCCGACGATCCCGGGGTCGTGCCCGTGGTCGAGGAGGCAGGCGCCGGATCTCGGGGCGCGAGGTCGCTCCGGGCGGCCGGCTGCACCAGGGCCAGCCGTGGCCGGGCCGCCGGAGCACCTGAGCGTCGAAGCATGAGGCGATGAGGCGGGGAAGAGCGTTCACGACGGCGTTCGGCGGCTACGGTCTGCATCGGCAGCGGCGCCGCCCCGGCGAGCTGGGCAGCCGCTCCTTCCTGTCTCGGGTGCGCGGCCTCCCGTACCTGGGCCTGGTCCGCGGTCTCCTTCTCACCGTGGGCGGCGCGACGGCCCTGCGTCCCTGACCTCAGAGCGAACATCGTCGACGGCATCGAGGCCGGAGCCGTCCGACCGAGGCTCAACGTCCTGCTTCGCGGGGCGACCTCTGCAACAGCGGGATCTCGAGGCGAAACTGCATGGGCGGCCTCATCTTACCCTGGTGGGCAGACACCTCCGAACAGGCTGAGCAACCGATCGTAGTTGGCGATCCACTGCTTGTCCCACTGCTCGGCCGAGGTCACGCTCTCGGCACCCCAGACGGGGGTTGCCGTGCCGGCCTCCAGCGACTGGAGGTCCTGGACGTGGGTCCCCCGGGCGTACGTGAGATTGGCAAGCGCGAAGTCGCACCCTTCCTGGGTCATCTCCAGGCGCGGGAAGGCTCCCGGTGCCGAGCCTGGGATGGGCGCCAGGTAGGCGTCCGGGACCATGGTGTTGCCTGATCCGGCGGTTCTGCCGTGCGTGTACGGCTCGCAGGTGGTTAGCTGAATCATGCCGTCGATTTCTTCCCAGGTCGCAGCCTGGGAGTTGAGCTGCTGATCCTGGGCCTGTGTGTAGGTGGGGGGCTGGTTGTGTCGGTCGTTGTAGGCGTCCTGCTCGAGGGTGTGCTCAGCCCAGGTGCAGTCGGCCGGCGACCACGTCAGTGCGGTTGCGGTTACGGGGGGTGTCGGGGCCGGCACCGGTCCGGCTGACCCGGGCATATCCGGGGTTGCCGTGGGAATTGGGCCCGTCGAGTCAGCGGGGATGCAGTCGCCACCGTTCAGCGACACCGTACCGAGGGGACACGGTGTTGCTGGGGCGGTGTCCATGGTCGGGAGGGGGGCCGAGGTCGGCGTCGGGTGTGTGGCGGCCGCCGAAGGCGTCCCGCACGCGACCAGCACGAGGCAGGCGGCCACAAGGGTGGGGGCTGGGGGTCTCATCGCCGTTCCTCCCATCCCATCACTCTGCCGGTGCCGCCGCAGGCGTCGCACTCGAGGTCGCCGCGCCACGTCCAGACCACGCCGACGCCACGGCAGACGGGGCACTTGCGGGACACTGGGTTGAGCGTGCGGTCCGCCGGCGTCTTGGGGTGACTGGCCTGGGTGTCGCGGCGGGCAGCCCAGGCCACGACCAGCAGCACCACAAGGCCTACGAGGATTGCCAAAATGGTGAGCATCTCTGTTCTGTCTCCCTCCTGGGGGTATGGACCGGGGCCGGATTTCCCGGCCCCGGTTCCATTCTGTCTCTGTGGGCGGTCTGGGGGAAGCTGGCGGTCGTTGACTACTCCTTCTCTCGCACCAGACCGATCTCGCGCAGCACCTCCGTTGCCGGCCGGTCGGCCAGCCGCCAGAAGCGCTCGACGGCGTCGAGGATGGCCAACCTCTGCCCCGGTTTCAATCCCCTACTTCGTGGGGCGACCTCTGCAACCTCGCGGAGGCGCAGCCGGTCGAGGAGATCGGGTTCAGGTTTCAATCCCCTACTTCGCGGGGCGACCTCTGCAACTCGAGGTGCTGGCGCTGGTCGCTAGCCATCTCGAGGGTTTCAATCCCCTACTTCGCGGGGCGACCTCTGCAACCGTGCAGTCCCTCACCCAGAAGGAGCGGGACCTCAGTTTCAATCCCCTACTTCGCGGGGCGACCTCTGCAACGGTTTTGGCCGGATGGAGACTGTGGCCGAAAGCCCGTTTCAATCCCCTACTTCGCGGGGCGACCTCTGCAACCTCGCGGTCGGGGTGTCGACGACTCGTGCGGGGCTGACGTTTCAATCCCCTACTTCGCGGGGCGACCTCTGCAACCGAGAACTTCGGCGCGGATCCGGAGAAAGCGAAGAGTTTCAATCCCCTACTTCGCGGGGCGACCTCTGCAACTGGCCAGCAAGGCACAGGACCCTGCTCGCCCCGGGCCGTTTCAATCCCCTACTTCGCGGGGCGACCTCTGCAACCGACATTCTGAACTCGGGCACCCCTCCCTGGCAAGCCCCCCTGAGGCGGTTGTCGTCGTTTCGTCGTCGGCCTCGAATTGGGAGGGGGGTGGTCAACCCCCCTGGTTTGGGGCGGTTTCGAGGTTGACCACCCTATCGGGGTGCTCCGCTCATGGAATCTGATAGCGCCAACGCAGATCAGATCGTCTGCATCGCACATCAAAGTGATGAACATCGCTCCATAACGCTGACCGATTTCCTCCCGATCGGTGCTCGCTCGGCGGCTGCGCGAACTCGGACCGACGATGTGAAGACGGGCCGGAGGTTGACCACCCTCCTTGCGCAACGATGGGGAATTTTCGATCATCAACGTGATAATGATTCCTCTCACGCCAGGTCCGGTCAGACGCAGATCTTGCGGTAGCTGCAGTCCTGGCAGTGGGAGGCCGGCGCCCGGGGCGGCATCGCCTCCGTCTCCACCACCCGGCGCAGCTCCTCCATCACCTCCCGGACCTCCCGCTTCGCCGCCTCGGTGATCTCCACCTCCACCACCGCTCCGTCCCCCAGGTAGTGCAGGTAGCCCCGGTCCACCCGCCGGCCCGTCCGCTCCTCCAGCAGCAGCGCGTAGGCGGCCAGCTGGAGCAGCTGGCCGGGATATGGTCGAGCGGGCGCGGTGGTGCTCTTCACCTCGTACGGGAGCAACGCCCCTGCCTCCGTTACCACCGCGTCCATCCTCCCCCGCAGACGGAGTCGCTTCGAGACCACCTCCCACGACCCCGTCCGCAGCCTGGCCGGAAGCCCGCCCTCCTGGTCCGGCCGCGGCTGCCGGGCCCACTCCTCGTGCACCCGCCGCCCGTGCTCGGTCTTGATCGTCCCCCGGGGACGGAGGCCAAGCACGAACGAGAACCAGGTGATGCGCGGGCAGTAGCGGTGGTTGAGCAGGTCGGTCACCGACAGGTATCCCTCCGAGTCCATCTCACCCTCCTCAGAGCACCTCGAACCGGTCCCGGCGCCGGTCGGGGAACCGGCTCACCTCACCCAGGAAGCGAGCGGCGCCGAAGCAAGCCTCGCAGAGCGGCAGCAGGTACACCCGGTCCGTGGGGCGCGAGCGTCGATCCCGCCGCAGCAGCTGGGTGACCGCCATTTCCAGCATGTCCCGCCGGTTGGCGCTGAGGTCGCCGGCGAAGGCCGAGTACTGGACCCGGAGCAGGCCGAAGTCCTTCAGCGTCTCCGCGAGGCGGACCCGGAGCCCGTCCGCGCCGATGTCGTAGACGACCAGCAGCCTCACGTCCAGCGGTGCACGTAGGGCCGGTAGTCCGCCGCCTGCCCCAGCAGGAAGGCGGCCAGCCCACGGGCCTCGTGCACGAGCAGGTCCCGCCAGCTCACCTGCATCCCCCGGTAGACCAGGCGGTCGTGCAGCCGCTCCATCACCTGGGCCGCCACCAGCCGCCGCCCGGCCTGGCCGAGCAGCACGGCGCCGTCGTCCTGGGGCTCACCGTGCTCCAGACCCAGCTGCCGACGCCGGACCAGGGTCAGCACCGCCCGGTCCACGATCGGCGGCCGGAAAGGCTCCATCAGGTCCAGGGAGAGGGAGGGCTTGCCCCAGCGGTCGGTGTGCAGGAAGCCCAGGCCGGGCTCGAAGCCGCAGATGGCCAGCGCCCGCTCGACCTGAGCGCGCAGGATGGCGTAGCCGTAGGAGAGGGCGGCGTTGACGAGGTCGCGGGGCGGGCGCCGACTCCGTCTCCGCAAGCCCAGCTCGGGGGGCACGATCGCGGCCAGGCCGCGGAGGTAGCGCAGGCCGACGCGGCCCTCCAGGGCGAAGAGCCCGGGACGGGCCTCGGCCAGCGAGGGCGGGGGCGCCGGTCGACGCTCCAGCAGCCGGGCGATGGCCTGGCGGGCCTCGGCGGTGGCCTGGACGTCGAGCGCCCGCAGCAGGTGGAGCTGGTTGCGGCACTTGGCCAGCACCAGGCCGGCGGCCACCACCACCCCGCGGTGATCGGTGGCCGCCTCCAGCTGTGCCCGCCGGAGCCGGGCGGCGCCGCCCATGGCGGCGGGCGCGAACCGTCCCAGCAGCTGGCCCCGCCAGTCGAGCACGGCCACGTCGGTGTGGGTCTCCACGGCCAGGGCCAGGGCGTCGGTGCTGATCGACTGCGCCGGTCCGAGCAGGATCTGGCTCACCTCCTCCGCCGCCCACTCCCGGGGCTCGGGGCCACCCGTGACCAGGAAGCGCTGCCGGCGTCGGCGGAGGCACAGGCCGCGGCGGTCGAGGACCAGGTCCACGGCTCAGAGCGCCCGGAAGAGGCGGATGGCGCCGCAGCCGAAGGCGGTGTCCTTGCCCATCCCCAGCTCCACCCCCAGCCGCAGCAGGGCCAGGGCCAGGGGCGACAGCCCCTCGTAGGCCATCACCCCGCGCAGCCCCACCAGCTCCTGCACCTGCCCCGTCCGGCTGGAGCGGCGATGGCCCGGCTCCACCCAGGTTCGGGCCCAGGAGAGTCGGGCCCGGCTCGCCTCCCGGACCGCCCGGCCCACCACCGCCGCCAGCCCCTCCGCCCGCCCCCAGCGCTCGCCGAGCTGGCGCAGCCGCTCCCCCGCCGAGCGGACCAGGACCTCCGGCGGTGGTGGCTCCCGATGGACATGACCCTGGCTCCGGACGCAGAGCGGGGTCACGGCCTCCACCAGGCAGGCTCCGCCGGGCAGCTCCAGCTCTGGCTCGGGGAGGGGTGGGCCGAAG
>DASRBU010000580.1:0-2226 GCA_035653475.1 Candidatus Dormiibacterota bacterium
GCCGCTCCACCCCATCCACCGGGCGCTCCAGCAACGCCTGGGCGAGCAGCGGCAGCTCACCATCCTCCCCAGCCACCTGAGGCTGGGCGAGGGGGGGCGGCTGCTCTGCCGGGTGCAGGTCCGCTCGGCCCTGCCGGTCGACCGGACCTGGCTCGCCGACGCCCTGCGCGAAGCGGTCGAGCTGGGCAGCGAGGAGGCGGCTCGCGACGAGCTCTGGCGACCAGCCTCCTGACCGCGGGCGCCCGCGGGCCGCGCCGACGTGGAACGGCGGAGGAGGACGGCCGGCGCCGGGACTCAGCCCCGACCGCCCGCGAACCAGGGCGGCCGGCGGTGCTGGCGGCCGTTGGAGACGTCGGGGGCAGCGGGCAGGCGCAGGGCCAGCGTGGAGCCCCGGCCCGGCTCCGAGTCCACCACCTCCAGGTCGCCGCCCTGGCGGCGGGCCAGCTCCCGGCTGATGTAGAGGCCGAGCCCAGTGCCCGGCTGGGGCGACAGCTCGGCGGAGGGCAGTCGGACGAAGCGCTCGAACACCTGCTCGCGCATCTCCCTGGGGATGCCGATCCCGTGGTCCTCGACAGTCAGCACCGCCTGCTCGCCGCCGCGCACCGTGATCCGCACCCAGGGCTGGCCGTGCGAGTAGGCCAAGGCGTTGGTGACCAGGTTGTCGACGATCCGGGCCAGGTAGGTGGGGTCGGCCCGGACCATCACCGGCCGCTCCGGCACCTCCAGATGCAGCTCGGCCGAGAGCAGCTCGGCCTGGGGGCGCGCGGTCCGCACCGCCCGCTGGGCGATCTCCCGGAGGTCGCACTCGACCAGGCGCCGGGGCAACACGCCGCTCTCCAGCCGGGAGGCGGTGAGCAGGTCGTCGACGATCCGGTTCAGCTCCTCGCTCTTCTCGGTCAGGATCTCGAACGCCTGCCGCAGCTCGGCCGAGACCTCGCCGAAGGTGCCGTCGGCCAGCATCGAGAGGTAGCCGACGATCACCGCCAGGGGCGTGCGCAGCTCGTGGGCGGCCAGGTTCAGGAACTCGGACTTGGCCCGGTTCGACTCCTGGGCCTTGGCCAGCAGCTCGGCAATCGAGCGTTGCTTCTGGTGCAGGTCGACCAGCACGCTGACCTTGGAGCGCAGCGACTCGGGCACGAAGGGCTTGAAGAGGACGTCCACCGCCCCGATCCGGTAGGCCCGCTCCAGGTCGCGCTCGGCCTCGGGAAAGGCGGTGACGAAGATGATGGGCGTGGTCCGCGAGGCCGGCCGGGAGCGGATCAGCTCGGCCGTCTCGAAGCCGTCCATGTCCGGCATGCGGACGTCCAGCACGATCACCGCGAAGTCCTCGCGGAGCAGGTGGCGCAGCGCTTCGCGTCCCGATGCGGCCGTCACCAGTCGCTGACCGAGCGGCGCCAGCACCACCTCCAGCGCGGCCAGGTTGGCGGGCTCGTCGTCGACGAGCAGGATGCTGACCGGCCGCTGGCGCTCGCTCACGACGTGGACCGCAACCGGGAGCGGAGGACGGACAGGAGCTGCGTGGGTTCGACCGGCTTGGCGACGTAGTCGGACGCCCCCGCCTCCAGGCAGCGCTCGCGATCGCCCTTCATGGCCTTGGCGGTGAGGGCGACGATGGGCAGGTCGGCGAAGCGGGGATGGCCTCGGATCCGGCGGATGGTCTCGTAGCCGTCGACGTCGGGCATCATCACGTCGAGCAGCACCAGGTCGATCCGCTCCGAGCGCTCCAGCGCCGCCACCGCCTGCTGGCCACCCTCGGCGGGGATCACCCGCAGGCCGTGCCGCTCCAGCATGGCGGTCAGGGCGAACACGTTGCGCACGTCGTCGTCCACCACCAGCACCGTCCGGCCGAACAGGACCGGGTCGGGATGGGACTGGACCTCCGTCCAGGCCACCTCTCCCTCCAGGCCGGAGGGCGCCGGCGCGTCCGGCCGGGGCGCGACCTCGCCCGAGCGGACCTCGGCGAACAGCCGCCGGAGCCCCTCCCTCGCCTCCGCCCGGGTCAGGAGGCGGACGCCCTCCCGGTCGCCGAGCCGTTCCCGCGCCCCCTCCACCGCCGTCACCACCGCCACCGGCACCTGCCTCAGGAGCGGGTCCGAGCCCAGCGCCTCCAGGACCTCCCAGCCGTCCGTGTCCTGGAGCTCGAGCGTCACCGCGGCCGGACGGTAGGCCCGGGCGAGCGGGAGCGCATCCTCCCCCCTGGTCGCCACCACGCCCTTGAGCCCGTTC
>DASRBU010000581.1:0-4265 GCA_035653475.1 Candidatus Dormiibacterota bacterium
CTCCCGGCGGCCGAGGGCTGGCCGCTGGTCTCCGCCTCGGCCATCGCCTACGCCCCCTGGATGCCGGTCCCGGCCGAGCTGGACGTGGCGGGGATGGAGCGGATGGTGGGGGCCTTCGCCGCCGCCGCCCGGCGCCTGCGCCGGCTCGGCTACCGGGCGCTGGAGCTGGACCTCTCCCGCGGCTCCCTGCTCGCCTCCTTCCTCTCCCCGCTCTCCAACCACCGGACCGACGAGCACGGAGGGAGCTTGGAGGGGCGACTGCGCTTCCCCCTTCGGGTGCTGGAGGCGGTGCGTGCCGAGTGGCCGGACGACCTGCCCCTCGCCGTCGCCCTCACGGTCAGCGACCTGGCCCCCGGCGGCATCACCGAGGAGGAGGCGCTGGAGGCGGTGCGCCGGCTGGCCGGGGCCGGGGCCGACCTCTTCCGGGTCCTGGTCGGCCAGACCACCTCCGAGTTCCGGCCCGACTACGGCCGCCTCTACGGTGCCGCCAACAGCGACCTGGTGCGCAACCGCTGCCACGTCCCCACCGTCGCCTCCGGTCGGATCACCACCCTGGACGAGCTGCACACGGTGGTGGCGGCCGGTCGGGCCGACCTCTGCGTGCTCGACCTGGGGTGAGCCGGAGACCCGTTGCCGGATGGCGACCTCCGAGGACCGTCCGACCACGGGCGTCCCCAGGCGGGCGGTGCGGCCGCTGGAGCCCGGGAGCGAGCCGGGCCGCGGCGGGGCCGCGGGCCGGAACCGGCCATCGGCTCGGTGGCGCCGGTCTCGTCCGACGCGGGGTCCCGGGCCGAGCCGGCCCCTCGGCCCGGCTCGGTCACGGCTCGCCCGGGTCTCCCTCCTCCGGCCGGAGGGAGCTTCCCCGACCCAGGGAGAGGGTGGTCAGGAGACCGAGGATCAAGAACGCGGCGGCGCAGAAGGCGGTCCAGCGCGCGGCCTCCGAGAAGGCGTCTCGGGCATATTCGGCGATAAGCGCCGTGCGTGGGTCGTGGGCCAGCCCGGCGATGACGGCGCCGGCGCTCTGCTGCACCGCGTCGACGATCGCGTCGCGGTGCCCGGCCGGCAGCGGAAGGTGCTGCGCCAGGGCGTCGGACAGCTGGCGGGTGAGCGCGCCGGCGGCCCCGATCGTCGATCCCCAGACGGCGAAGGCGATGCCGCGGTCGCGACCGCGAAAGCCAGCGTTGAGCAAGGAGAGCGAGGTGGGCAGCATCATGGCGCCTCCTACTCCCTGGGCGACACGGCTCCCGATCAGCTCCGGCCCGCTCTGGGAGAGGGCCGCGAGGACGCTCGCGGCGGCGAAGGTCCCGGTGCCGAGCGGGAAGAGGAGCCGACGACCGTAGCAATCGGCGAGTCTCCCCCAGACCAACAGCAGGGAGGCGAAGACCAGCGTATACACCTCCTGGACCCATTGCGCCTCCGTGGAGGTGAGCCCGAGGTCGCGGATGACGGGAGGGATGGCGACGTTGACGATCGTCGAGTCGACGATGATCAAGGCCACCCCGAGGCCGACCACGATGAGCCCGAGCCAACGCCGTGGGCCCTGGATGATCGCCTCGGAGGATGGTGACACGCGCCTCGACAATCTCGTCCCAGGGATGCTCATGGAATTTTCCATCGGACGTCCGTTGGATTTATCCAGCCATCCACCTCGACAGGGGGCGGTCGCCCTGCCCAGAGGTCTTTTCCAGGGACGGTGGTGAGATGCCACCAGGTCGCCCTCCCGGTCCTACACCGCGCTACGAGGAGCAACGGCAGCGCATCCTCGAAGCGGCCACCGTCCTCTTCACCGAGCACGGCTTCGAGGGGACGGGGCTGCGTGCGATCGCCGAGGCCGCGGGACTTCGTCCCGGATCGCTCTATCACTACTTCCCTCCAAGGAGGCGATCATGGCCGCCCTGATCGAGGACACCGTCCGCGGACCCCGGGAGGGAATTCGTCGGCTGTCCGCCGAAGGTGGGCTCGACGACTGCCTCTACGAGCTCGGGCTCAGGTTCCTGGAGAGCATCGCCCGGCCCGAGGGGAGGCGCCGCTTCGAGGTGGTGCTCAGGGCGGCGCACGAGCGGCCGGCCTGGGCTGCCCGCTACCTCCAGGGCGTGCTCGATCCCGCCGAGCGAGACCTAGCGGAGATGCTGCGACGGCGCCTGCCGGCTGCCGCGCTGGAACGCGTCGACCCGACCATGTTGGCCAAGCAGATCAACGGTGCCCTCATCGCCTTTCTCATCCATGAAGAGCTGCTCCGTCCAGGGGGCAGCTCGACCGAGCAGCGACAGCGCTACGTGCGTCAGCTCGTGGACGTCCTGGTGGCCGGCGTGAAGGCCCTCGCCGCCGAGGCGCAGCACCCCGCCACACGACCTTTCCCCCCATAACTGGGGCCCCGGCGTGCCCGACCGAGCATGGGGCGCTCGAGCTGGCCGGCCTGCTCGACGTCGGCTCATCGCCGCCGCTCCTCCCCACGCGGCAAGGTTGAGACACCTCAAGCTGGGCGTCGCAGCACGTGGATGTCCACCCCTTGGAGCCGCCGGATGAGACGGGTGGTGGTGTCCCAGGGTCGCCAGCGCCGCCGGCGACGCCCGAGGACGACCTCGGTGGCGAGCGACTCCTGGGCGAGCCTGGCGATGGCCGGAGCCACGGCGCGGCCTCGGAGGCAGACGAGCTCTCCCTGGAGTTCGCCGACCAAGTCGCGGTAGGCATCGAGCGCTCGCCGTTCTGCCGTGCTGCTCCACGGTGACCGCACCGAGACCACGGCGAAGGTGGCGTCGTGCGCCTGGGCGTATCCGGCAACGGCGCGGATGTGATCCTCCAGGCCGGCCTGGGGTGACAGGCAGAGCAGGATGTGCTCCCGCACCCGCAGGGGAGGACGACCGTCCAGCGTGCGCAGCTCGCCGACCAGCTGGCGGTCGACGCGGTCGGCGCAGATGCGCAGCAGCAGCTCGCGAAGCATGGCCAGGACCTGTGGTCGCAGCTCCCCCTGCATCGCCAGCGCTAGCCGAGCGGGGGACAGGAGGCCTCGCTGGCGGATCCGGCAGAGCAGCTCCTCTGGGGGCACATCGATCAGCTCGAACTCGTCGATGGCGTCTAGGAGGTGATCCTCGACCACGGGACGCTGGAGGGGGTGGCCGAGCAGGTTGGACACCATCTGGGCGGCGCTCCGGAGGGAGAGGAGGTGGAGGGTGGCCAGAACCGTGATCCCCGCCTGGAGGAGCGCCGGGATCGATTCCAGGGCTGGTCGACCGTGGACGTCCGGAGCGGTGAGGTCGTCGATGCACACCACCTGGGGGTTTCTGGCCAGCACCGCGTTGGCGTCCAGCGCTCGCTCACTGGCCTCTGGTGGTGCGCCCAGCACCTCGAGGCCGGCCAGGCACGAGCGCGGGTCGTCGTGGAGGCGGTAGGCGGCCACGACCACGTCGGTCCCCCGCCCGGCCCGGCGGCGACCCTCGTCGAGCATCGCGGTGGTGGTGCCGCAGCCGGGTGCGTAGCCGAGGTAGACGCGCAACGTGGCCCGCCGCCCCCGGATGGACGAGAACCGTTGCAGCAGGGCGATGGGGTCGGGCCGATGCTCCTCGCCGAGGGTAGGCCGCTGCTCCGGCTCGGGGGCCGGGCGCGGGCGGCGCGCGATCACGTGGACGTCGGACTCGGGCAACCCATCGATGATCCGATCAGCGAGGGTTGGGCGCAGCCAGCTCAGGATGCTCCTGGCCGTGACCTCCCCGACCACCACGTGCTCGGCCCCGACGTCCCGGGCCGCCTGGAGGATGGCGCCAGAGATGTCCCTGCCGCCCAGGACCGCGAACGCGCAGCCGAGCTGCTGGGCGAGCCCTCGAAGCCGCTCCTGCTCGCGGCCCAGCTCGGGGGTGGGTTGGACCGTCACCACCACGCAGGAGCCCCCGCTGCGTCTGGCCAGGCGGGCGCCGCGACGCATCAGGTCCTCGGAGCTGGGGCCGCAGGAGATCGCGACCAGCACGTCCTCGGGCGCCCCGACCACCTGGCGATGGTGGGCCATGGAGTCGGCGACCAACCGCAGCCCGATCTCGCGCAGCGCGGCCAGGTTACGGGGCTGGAAGAAGTTGGCCAGGGCGGTGTCGATCTGCGCGGACGGGTAGACGTTGCCGTGGCGCATGCGCTTGAGCAGGGCCTCGGGGGCGATGTCGATGAACTGGATCACGTCGGCCCCGTCCAGTACCCGGTCGGGGAGGGTCTCCCGCACCAGCACTCCGGTCACCTTCTCGACCAGGTCCTTCACGCTCTCCAGGTGCTGGACGTTGACG
>DASRBU010000582.1:0-2834 GCA_035653475.1 Candidatus Dormiibacterota bacterium
CTACGGGGGACGGGGAACCGGCCGATCCGGTTCTCGTACCGCAACCAGTACGGGCTGCGGCGGCGGTACGAGGCGCCCTTCGAGGGGGTGCTGGCCAACGTCCAGCGCCGCTATGAGGAGACCGACTCCGACTTCCTCAAGACGGAGCTGGAGAAGTACATGTCCGAGCGTCCCTGCCCCGCCTGCCAGGGCACCCGGCTCCGGCCCGAGTCGCTGGCCGTCACCGTGGCAGGGCGGAACATCGCCCAGATCTGCGCGCTCTCCGTCACCCAGGCCATGGAGTTCTTCGCCGACCTGCGCCTGAGCGAGCGGGAGCGGACCATCGCCCACGGGATCCTCAAGGAGATCCGGGAGCGGCTGCGCTTCATGGTGGACGTGGGCCTCGACTACCTGACCCTGGACCGGGCCGCCACCACCCTCTCCGGAGGCGAGTCACAGCGCATTCGTCTCGCCACCCAGATCGGCTCCAAGCTGATGGGGGTCCTCTACATCCTGGACGAGCCCTCCATCGGCCTCCATCCCCGTGACAACCACCGCCTGATCGAGACCCTGCTCCAGCTCCGGGACCTGGGCAACACGGTGATCGTGGTCGAGCACGATGAGGAGACGATCCGATCGGCCGACTTCATGGTCGACATCGGCCCGGGGGCCGGGGAGCAGGGCGGCCGGATCGTGGCCGCCGGACCGGTGGCCGAGGTCATGACCCACCCCACCTCGCTCACCGCCGCCTACCTGCGGGGTGACCGGCAGATCCCGATCCCGGAGCGGCGACGGCCGGGGTGCGGTCGCAAGCTGGTGGTCCGGGGGGCGAGCGCCAACAACCTGAAGGGCATCGACGTCGAGATCCCGCTGGGCTGCTTCGTGGGCGTCTCGGGGGTCAGCGGCTCCGGCAAGTCCTCGCTGATCAACGACGTCCTCGCCCGCCGGCTGGCCCAGCACTTCTACCGGGCCAAAGCCAGGCCGGGCCCGCACCGGGCGGTCGAGGGCCTGCAGCACCTGGACAAGGCGGTCGAGGTCGATCAGTCCCCGATCGGACGGACGCCGCGCTCCAACCCGGCCACCTACACGGGTGTGTTCACCTCCATCCGGGAGCTGTTCGCCTCCCTGCCCGAGGCCCGGATGCGCGGCTACGGCCCGGGCCGCTTCTCCTTCAACGTCAAGGGGGGACGCTGCGAGGCCTGCCAGGGCGACGGCATCATCAAGATCGAGATGCAGTTCCTGCCCGACGTCTACGTGCCCTGCGAGGTCTGCCACGGGACGCGGTACTCGCGGGAGGTGCAGGAGGTCCGCTTTCATGGATACTCCATCGCCGACGTCCTGAACCTCACCGTGGACGAGGCCATGGAGGTGTTCGAGAACGTGCCCCGGATCGTCCGGAAGCTGAAGACCCTGCGCGACGTCGGCCTGGGCTACATCCGCCTCGGGCAGCCGGCCACCCAGCTCTCGGGCGGGGAGGCCCAGCGGGTCAAGCTCTCGACCGAGCTCTCCCGCCGCGACACCGGCCGCACCATGTACGTGCTCGACGAGCCCACGGTCGGCCTCCACTACCTCGACGTGGAGCGGCTGCTGGACGTGCTCCACCGGCTGGTGGACCAGGGCAACACCGTGGTCGTCATCGAGCACAACCTGGACGTCCTCAAGACCGCCGACTGGTTGATCGACCTGGGGCCGGAGGGAGGCGATCGCGGAGGGCTGGTGGTGGCCACCGGTCCCCCGGAGGCGATCGCGCTCCAGGAAGCCTCCCATACCGGTCGCTACCTGCGTCCGATCCTGGAGCGGGCCGGCCGTCTGGCCCCCGATTCCCCGGCCGGGAGCCGAGTGGCGGTGTCGGCATGAGCGCGGTGACGGCGCTCTCGGCCCTGGCCCGGCTGCGCGAGGTGCTGGGAGAGATCGTGGACCTCCAGCGCGCCGCCGAGCTCCTGCAGTGGGACCAAGAGACCTACATGCCGCCCGGCGGGGTGGAGGATCGGGCGGCCCAGCTGTCCACCCTGCAGCGGCTGGCCCACGAGCGTTTCCTCTCCGAGGAGGTGGCGCGGCTGCTGGAGCGGGCCGAGGCCGAGGTCGAGGAGTTGCCCTACGACTCGGACGAGGCCTCGCTGGTCCGGGTGACCCGGAGGGACCTGGAGCTGGCCGCCCGGGTGCCACCGGAGCTGGTGGCCGCCCGCGCCGGCGCCGCCGCCCGGGCCGCGAGCGCCTGGCGCGAGGCCCGAGCCGCCTCGGACTGGTCGCGCTTCGCCCCCCACATGGAGACCTCGGTGGAGCTGTCGCGACGCCTGGCCGAGGCCATCGGCTACGAGGAGCGGCCGTACGACGCCCTGCTGCGGATCTCGGAGCCCGGCCTGAGCACGGAGCGGGTGGAGGCGCTCTTCGCCGAGCTGAGGACCTTCCTGGTGCCGCTGGTCCGGCGCCTCGCCGAGCTGACCGATCGGGTGGACGACCGGGTGCTGGACCGGCCCTGCCCCCGTGACCCGCAGCTGGCGCTCGCGCTCGAGGTCATCCGCGAGCTGGGCTACGACCTGAACCGCGGCCGCCAGGATCTCTCCGCCCACCCCTTCTGCGCCGCCTTCGGGCCCGGCGACGTCCGGCTGACCACCCGGGTCGGGTCGAGGCTGCGCGACGCGGCCCTGCTGTCGTCGGTGCACGAGTCCGGTCACGCCATGTACGAGCAGGGGATCCCGCGCTCCCTGGACCGGACGCCGCTGTGGGGCGGCGCCTCGCCCGGGGTGCACGAGTCCCAGTCCCGCCTCTGGGAGAACCAGGTCGGGCGCAGCCGGCCGTTCTGGGAGTGGTGCCTGCCGCGCCTGCGCCTCGCCCTGGGCGAGACGGTGGCGGAC
>DASRBU010000583.1:0-2651 GCA_035653475.1 Candidatus Dormiibacterota bacterium
CAGAGCCCTGGTCCAGGGCGAGGGCGAGGAGCGGACCCCGGGCGTGGAGCTGCCGGCCATGCTCCGGGGCGAGCGCATCCCCGGCTTCTGGGGCCTGGCCCGGCTCCCGCTGATGCCCTTCGACACCACCGTCGCCCTCGACGACCGGCGCACGGCGATCGTGGAGGCCACGGACCGCTCCTGGGTGCTGATCGACCTGGACGCAACCGGGTGCGGCAGGGCGGCCCCCGGCGGCTGTGGGACGCCCTGGAGAACCTCTACCTCCGGCTCGAACGCTGTGGGCGGCCGAGCCGCGATCGCTTCGGCCTCACCGTGCACCCGGACGGCCGCCAGTTCGTCTGGCTGGACGACCCCGACCTCGGTCCCCGCTGGGAGCTGCCGACGCCGCCGAGCGGGACCGAGGGCGACCCTCAGCAGCCCTCTCCACCTCTGCCGCCCAGACGGCCGAGGAAGCGCTCCCGGTCCACCACCTGCCGCCGGTGACGGCCCCGCGCCACCATCACCTCGCCCTGGGTGGCCACCACCTCGAACTCCAGCCGCCGGCCCTCGCTCCCGGTCAGCACCGCCTCCGCCACCACCCTCGCCCCGATCGGGCTGGGGGCCAGGTGCTCCAGCTCGATCCAGGTCCCGACCGAGGTGGCGCCGGGATCGAGGAGGCCGGCCACGGCCGCGCAGGCGGCCTGCTCGCAGAGCGCCACCAGCCGCGGCGTGGCCAGGACGGGGACGTCCCCCGACCCCATCGCGACCGCGGTGTCGCCCTCGCCCACCCTCAGCTCCACCCTGGCCCGGCGCGCGTCCATCACCCCCCAATGCTCCGCCCCCGGTCCGGGGGCCGGCAACCCACCCCGCCTCCGGGGCGGGGGCGGCGGAGCGCCGAGGACGACCGCCCATCGGGACCGCGGCACGGCCGCGCCCGGCGGAGGCCGGGGCGGGCTGGGTTCGGGGCGTCGGCCTCCGCCCACCGACACCTGGAAGCGACCCCGGCGGGTCCGGCCAGGGTGACCAGGACCGGCTCCCGGGCTCCGCGCCGGCGCAGCCGCTCGGCCAGCGCCAGCCCGCAGAGCACCTCTCGGCCGGAGGAACCGGGCCCGGTCGAGCCGGTCACGGTCCCCCCTCCGCCGGCCGGTGCAGCCCGCGCCGGATGGCCCAGGTGCCGGTGGCCGGGCTCGTATCCCCAGCCACCTCCGTCCAGAGCCTGGCCGCCCCCGCGCTCCCCAGCCGGGCGTCGCACCGAAAGCACCGATACGGGCTCGGGGGGATCCGCCGGCCCCGCCCCGCCGAGCTGGATCCGGCGATTGTTCCCGGTATTCATCGTAAATGCCCCACGGCGCTCGGGCGAGGCGTCCAGCTACGGCGCCGGCGGCGCCGGTGGGGGGCCGAAGACGCGCCGGTGCCGCCGGGCTGCGGTCGCTCCCCCGGCTCCCGGCCCGGGGGAGCGACCGCCGGTCGGCTCAGGAGACCTCGGCCACCAGCTCCCGCAGCTCCGAGTCGGACACCTCCTTGCGGGTGTCGGCCAGGCGCAGGAAGCGATCCCAGGCGACGGCGAAGCGGTCCTCGGGCAGGTCCAGGCCCAGCCGGGCCAGGCGGTGCCGGAAGGCGTGGCGGCCGGAGCGGGCGGTGAGGACGATCCGGTTCTCGTCCAGGCCCACGTCCTCCGGCCTCATGATCTCGTAGTTGAGACGGTCCTTCAGCACCCCGTCCTGGTGGATGCCGGAGGCGTGGGCGAAGGCGTTGGCCCCGACCACGGCCTTGTTGGGCTGGACAGGGACGCCGGTCAGCTCGGTCAGCAACCGCGAGGTGGGCACGATCTGGGTGGTGTCCACCGCCGTCTCCAGGCCCAGGGCCGGCTGCCGGACCCGGAGCAGCATCACCACCTCCTCCAGGGCGGTGTTGCCCGCCCGCTCGCCGATGCCGTTGATCGTGCACTCGACCCGGCGGGCGCCGGCCATGACCCCGGCCATGGTGTTGGCGGTGGCCAGCCCCAGGTCGTCGTGGCAGTGCACGGAGAAGATGGCCCGCTCGGGGTGGCGCACGTGCTCGATCACGTAGCGGATCAGGCCCCCGAACTCCTCGGGCAGGCAGTAGCCGGTGGTGTCGGGGATGTTGATCACCGTGGCCCCGGCGTCGATCATCGCCTCCACCGTCTCCACCAGGTAGTCGCGGTCGGCCCGGCCGGCGTCCTCGGGTGAGTACTCCACCTGCTCGCAGAGGCCGCGGGCGTAGGACACCGCCTCCACCCCCCGCTCGATGACCTGGGAGCGGGTCAGGCCGAGCTTGCGCTGGATGTGGATGTCGGAGGCGGAGAGGACGATGTGGATCTGGGGGTCCTCGGCCTCGCGGATGGCCCCCCAGACCGCGTCGATGTCGGCCCGGACGGCGCGGGCCAGGGCGGTGACGGTGCAGCCCCGCACCTCGCGCGCGATCCTGCGGCAGGCCTCGAAGTCACCCGGGGAGGAGATGGGGAAGCCGGCCTCGATCACGTCCACCCCCAGCCGCTCCAGCTGCCGGGCGAAGCGGACCTTGGCCTCGACGTCGAGGGCGAAGCCCGGCGACTGCTCGCCGTCCCGGAGCGTGGTGTCGAAGACGAAGACGCGGTCGCCCGCGCCGGCCCCGACCCTGGCTACCTCGGCTACACCGTCCTCGCTCATGAT
>DASRBU010000584.1:0-5704 GCA_035653475.1 Candidatus Dormiibacterota bacterium
AACACCGCCGCGACCAGGATCGCGTCGCCGTCCGGGTCGGGGAGGTACTCGGCCTCCAGGGAGTACTCGACGTGCCGGCTCTCCACCCGAAAGCAGGGCAGCCCGGGCTGCACCCAGCGGACCGAGTGCTCGGCGTCGACGCTGTCGTCGAGCGGGGGCACGCCGGGCGAGGCGACGAGGAAGCGCAGCCCGTGCAGCACCGGGCGATCGAGAGTGGGATAGAAGACCTCACTCAGGTTGCCCTGCGCGATCGTGAACCAGACCCGGCTGGCGGAGCCGGGAGCGGCGCCGAAGCCCTGCTTGCGCCCCGGCCCCCAGCCCGGCGACACCCCGGGAGCACCAGGAGCGCGCACCTAACGCCCCTCGCCCGGACCGGCCAGGTCAGGCCCGGCGGCGCCGGGCGATCCGCTCCTCCGCGTTTCGTCCCTCACCACCGTCGCCGATAGGACTCGCTCCTTCCCCACTCCAACCATCTTCCCGGACACGCCGGGCTCCAGGATCGCCTGCACGGTACCACGTCACAGGAATGTAGAGTTTCTGCGATCGCGCCGGGGTTTGGTACCCTCTGTCGGCACGGTGCCCGCGGCCGGTCGCGGGGAGGTGGCTGAGCGGTCGAAAGCGCCCGCCTGCTAAGCGGGTAGGGGGTGTTGAGCTCCCTCGAGGGTTCGAATCCCTCCCTTCCCGCCACCCTCGGTACCTCGAGGCACGACGGACCTGACCCTCCCGGCATGGCGTGGAGGCAGGGACCTCACCCCGACAGACCGTCCCGGGCGCCTGGCGCCGCCGCCTGGCCATCTGCCACCATCCCGCCCCACCATCTCCCGGTGCGGCAGCCCTGGAGGCACGACCCCGCCGAGTGCGCACCTGCCTCGGCCCAGGGCGGCGCCGCCGGTCTCGGAAGCGCCGCCTGGCCCGACCGCGGTCCGACACTCCAGGTGGCAAGCCGGTCGGGCCGGGACGACCACGGCCACGGCACCCTCCGGCGCCGCACGGTGGCGGAGGCCGTAGGGCCGGTGCACCTCCGCCGGGGCGGCGGTCGCCCCAGCTCGGCCGGTCGAAGCCGGCGGCTCTGGAGACAATGAGGCCGAGATCGGAGCCGTCAGCCCCAGGGCAGCGCCGGCCGACACCACCGCCCGGTCCCGTTCGCGGTCACGCTCGGCGCTAGGTCCGGGGCGATCAGCCCTCCCGGCCAGGGAGGCGGGGCGGCGCGGTGGCGCCGGTGTGGGGCACCACCACCACCCGATTGGTGAGCGTGCCCAGGCCGTCGATGGAGATGACGACCAGGTCCCCGGCGGCCGCCGTGTAGGGCGGGTCGGGGACGATCGCGGTGCCGGTCAGGAGCCAGGCCCCGACCGGCAGCGGATAGGCGGCCGGCAGCACCCGGCAGAGCTCGGCCGGGTCGCGGACCATGTCGGCCAGCCGGGCCTCGCCCTGGAACACGGGCTGGTCCCCGCGCCGGATGGTCATCCGGATGCAGGCGCCGGCCAGCCGCACCTGCCAAGCCAGGACCGCGGCCGGGCCGATGGCGCAGCTGCGGTCGTAGATCTTGGCCTGGGGCAGGTAAAGCGGGTTCTCGCCCTCGATCGCGCGCGAGCTCATGTCGTTGCCGCAGGCGTAGGCGATCACCTCGCCCCGGGCGTTGGCGAGCACCGCCAGCTCCGGCTCGGGCACGTCCCAGCCCGAGTCGGGCCGGATGCCCACCTCGCCGCCCGCGGGCACCACCCGCCAGCCGGCCGCCTTGAAGAACAGCTCGGGCCGTTCCGCCTCGTAGACGCGCTCGTAGACGTCGCTCCGGGTCGACTCCTCCACCCGCGCCTGGCGGCTGCGCCGGTAGGTGACGCCGGCAGCCCACACCTCCTGACCCTCGGCCGGCGCCGCCAGCCGCACCCCGGCCGGGTCGAGCTCGGGGAGCCGGGCGACCGTCTCCAGCCGCTCCTGGATCTCCTGCCGGGGCAGCGCCAGCAGCCGGTCCAGGCCGAGCGGCGAGAGGTCGTACAGCCTGCCCCCACGCCAGAGGGCGGTCAGCGTCCGTCCATCCCGCTCCACCCGCAGCAGGGCGGGGGCGGCGGGCAGATCGTCGATCCGCATCGAGCTCAGGATCGCACGGCCGACCGCCCGTGTGGCCCCCTCGCCCGTCTCTCCGCCGGGCTCCCCCGGCCATCTCCCGGCCATAGTGGGCCCGGGGGGCGGTGGATGACGGCTCGGGCACCGGCCCCGGCCCGGATCGCGCCACCCGATGGCGCAGGCCGGCGTCCGGGCGCCGCGAGCGCCGGGCTCGAGGGCCGGAGGACGCGGCCCACGCCGCCTCCGCCCGGCCCGGGGGGTCGCGCCCGGTCACGGCCTCGGACCGGTCGTCGACGACGCCCCGACCGGCCACTCAGAGGCCCGGCGCGCGCTCGCCACCAGCAGCGCGTAGAGCGCCTCCTGGCCGCGCCGCAGCCGCTCGTAGGCACCATGGGCGCTCTGGTCCGGCTCGAAGGTGGCGGTCACGCCGGGGTCGAGGGGCGGCGCCTCGCCTGGCTCCAGGCGCTCCAAGGCGAAGAGCGCGGCCCTGCGGCTGGAGGCCTCCTCCGCCCCACCGGCGGCCACCGGCCGACCGATGCGTCGGCCATCACCTGCATCCAGGCCGGCGACTCGAAGAGCGCGGCCCCGCTGGCCACCAGCCGCCGGGGCGCCGGCAGCACCTCGTCCATCCGCCGGTCGACGCGCGCGAACGCGATGGCGATCGCCTCCAGACCGGCCTGGGCGAGGTCCTCGGCGGTAGTGGCCAGGGTCAGGCCGATGACGGCGCCCGACGCGCGCGGGGCGTAGCCCGGGCTACGCTCGCCCGCCCAGCAGGGGCAGGAAGACGAGCCCGTGCCCGCCCGGTCGGTGACGCCGCAGCCGCTTCTCGAGCCGCCGCGGGTCCAAGTTCCGCACCTCCGACATCCAGGCGCGCAGGTCGCCCCGTTGCTGAGGGCACCCCCGACCACCGGACGGGCGGCGTCGAGGCGGTAGCACCAGAGCCCGGGCGGCGGCGGCATCGGCGGCCCCGTGTACATGGTTCTGAGCGCGCCCGAGGTGCCGATCGTGAGGGCGCGCTGGGTGGGATCGACGCAGCCGCTGCCCAGGTTGGCCAGGGCGCCGTCCCCGGCGGCGTGGAGCCAGGGCACCCGGGCCAGCCGGCGCCAGCGGGCGGCGAACTCCGGGAGCAGCCCGCTCTCGGTCTCGGCCAGCGGCGGCAGGGCGCCCGGATCGAGCTCCAGCTCGGCCAGCAGCTTCTCGTCCCAGCGGCCGTCGCCCAGCCGCAGCAGGCCGGTGCCCGAGGCCATGGAGAGGCTCGTGCCCGGGCGGCCGAAGAGGCGCCAGCAGAGCAGGGCGCCGAAGCCCATCCAGCGCACCGGTCGCCGCCAGAGGTCGGGCCGTGCCTCCTTCGACCAGACCAGGCTGGCCGGCCAGTAGCTGGCGTGCAGGGTGCAGCCGGTCCGCCTCCGCACCGTCTCCGGGTCGAGCCGACGGGCCAGGTCCTCGGCCGCGCGCCAGCTCCGCGGGTCGGGCCACAGGACGAGCGGGGTCAGGGTCCGGCCCTCGGCGTCGGCCGCCACCAGGCCGTGCCAGAAGGTCGAGATCCCACCCTCTCGATCGGCCCGCTCAGCCTCGGCGGGGCGCGGCGGAGCAGCTCGTCGAGACCGCGGTGGACCAGCCTCATGAGCCGCTTCGGGTCGACCTCGGCGGTGCCGTCGCGGGCGATCCGGGGCCGGTAGGGAAGGCGGACCGCGGCGCCGGGCAGCGGCCGGGCCCGCCGATCGTAGAGCAGCGCCCGGACCGAGGAGGCGCCCACGTCCAGGGCCAGCACCGCACCGCCTGCCGCCATCCCCCGGCAGGATGCACCCTGGATCGGCGCGGTCAACGGTGGCGGGCGCCGGCGCACCGCGGGCGAACGGAGAGGAAGGGCACGGCCGGTCGCCCCCTCCCCCGCTCCGATCCCACTCCCCGGCCGCGGCCCGCATCCACCCGGCCGACAGCTGGGTATCGCCCGGGCCGGAGGCGGCATCGGAGCCGGGACGGCTCCGCTACCAGCCCCGCAGCACCCGGTACTCCAGCGCCATCGCCGCCATGGCGGCGAGCCAGCTCACCCCCAGCCAGACCCACATCCGCCGGACGCGGCGGGCCAGGGGCGGGCAGTTCAGGCAGCGGAGGGCGGTGGACGGGACCGGGGCCCGGCGCACCCAACTCCGAACCGCCAGGGCGACGCCCACCGCGACCAGGAGCGCCACCGCCGCCAGCTGGACGCTCACGGTCGCACCTCCGCCGCAGCGCCGGGGAGCCGTGCCGGCGCCCCGGAGGGGGCCGGCACCCGCGCCCACCCCCCCACCGCCGTTGCCGTCGTAAGGAGCCTCATCGCCTCACCTCCGAGTCCAGATCTGCCCTCGGGGCCCGACCGACGGCCCTCCCGCGGCGCCACGCCGGCCCGGCCGGGATCGGGTCCATCTGGAGATGGCGATCGGACCGCGCCGCGTGACGCGCCCTCCCCGCGCAGCGGACCCGGGCAAGGCCGCCCGCGCTTCGCCCGGTGCGGCCAGGACGGCCGGCGAGGTCGGCGGGGGCGGAAGCCACGGACCCGCCGGCCGGTCAGCGATCGGCTCCGGCCCGGCTATCCGGGCAGACCGGTGGCCTCGGCGGCCTCCAGCGCCGCCCGCAGCCGCTCCAGCAGGGCCCTGCCGGAGGCGAGGTCCATCTCCAGCGCGATGCGGGCGTCGGTGCCGAGGTCGTAGTTGGCGAAGTCGAGGAGCAGGGCGTGCTCGGCCCCGGTGTGGGTGGCGTGGTCGAAGGCCACCGTCGCCTGGGTGATCGGGAACCAGTCGCGCCGTCCCCTGCCCACGCCCCTGATCGCCGTCGTCTCGGAGATCGTCGTGCACACGATGGAACCCCTCCTGACTCAGCTCTTGAGGTGCTGCTCGAAGAAGCCGAAGACCTTGGCCCAGCCGTCCATCGCCTGCTGCGGCCGGTACAGGGGCGTGTGGTAGTAGAAGAACCCGTGCCCGGCGCCGTCGTAGCGGTGGAACTCGTAGCGCTTGCCGTGCCGCTTCAGCTCCGCCTCGTGCCGGTCGACCTGCTCCGGCGAGGGCGCCTGGTCGTCGTTGCCGAACAGCCCCAGCAGGGGCGCCTCCAGGTCCTTCGTGTAGTCGATCGGGGCCACCGGCCGGGCTGGGGTGAGCTGGTCGGGCGACATCACCACTCCGCCACCCCAGAGGTCGACCACCGCCGAGAAGCCGCGGATCCTGGAGGCCGCCAGCAGGGCGTGGCGCCCGCCCGAGCAGGAGCCGATGATCCCCACCCGACCGTTGGCGGAGGGCTGGGCCTGCAGCCAGCGCAGCGCCGCCTCGCAGTCGGCGACCACGCTGTCGTCGTGCACCCCGCCCTGGGCCCGGACCTTGGCCGCCACGTCGTCGGGGGTACCATGACCGAAGCGGCAGTAGAGGTCTGGGCAGATCACCGTGTAGCCGTGCCGGGCCAGCCGCTCGGCGAACTCCTGGTAGAACTCGTCCCAGCCCGGGAGGTGGTGCACCAGCACGATCCCGGGCAGGGGGCCGTCCGCCTCCGGTCGGGCGACGTAGGCGTGGATCTCGTCGCCGCCGCCGGCGGCGTAGGTGGTGATGCCGGCCGTGATCGAGAGCCTGGCGTCGGTGCTAAAGGAGTTCCACATCCTTGCCTCCCTGCGCTG
>DASRBU010000585.1:0-2819 GCA_035653475.1 Candidatus Dormiibacterota bacterium
TCCTGGGCCAGGATCTGCCAGGGGACCAGGTTGGAGTGGTGCTCCATCACCGTGCAGACGAGCAGGTCGCCGGCCTGGACGTACCGTCGGCCCCAGGCGTAGGCGACCAGGTTGATGCTCTCGGTGGTGCCCCGGGTGAACACGATCTCCCGGGTCGAGCTCGCATTGAGGAAGGCCCTGACCTTCTCGCGGGCGGCCTCGAAACGAGCCGTGGCGGTCTCGGAGAGGCCGTAGGCCGCGCGCAGGATGTTGGCGTTGTAGGTGGTGAAGTACTCCGTCATCGCCTGGACGACCTGGCGCGGACGCTGGGCGGTGTTGGCGCTGTCGAGGTAGGCCACCCCGGTCTCGAAGATCGGGAAGTCCTTCCGGACCGCCTCCACGTCCAGCCCGGGGGGAGCCTGGCTAGACCTCGACGTAGACATCGTCACCCTCCACGCTGACCTCGTAGACCCTGGCGGGCATGACCGCCGGCAGGCCGGTCACCTGACCGGTTCGGAGGTTGAACCGAGAGCCGTGGGCGGGACACTCCACCTCCAGGCCCCAGAGCTCGCCCTCGCTCAGCGAGTACTCCTCGTGGGTGCAGACGTCGGAGATGGCGTAGAAGGCGCCGTCCTCCGCGTGCGCCAGACAGATCTCCTCGCCGTTCACCGAGATCCGGCGCATGGTGCCGATCCCCAGCTCTCCGACCTTGGCCACCAGGTGCTTTGCCATCTATCCGATCCGGGCCTCCAGCTCCTGCTCCACCAGGTCCCGCACCTGTTGCACGGGGATGCGGTCCAGGACCTCGCCCAGGAAGCCGTGCACCAGCATCCGCCTGACCACCGCGCCGGGAATGCCGCGGCTCTGGAGGTAGAAGAAGTGCTCCGGGTCCACGGGGGCCACGGTCGCCCCGTGCGTGCAGCGGACGTCGTTGTTCTGGATCTCCAGCATGGGGATGGAGTGGGCCCGGGCCTGGTCCGAGAGCAACAGGTTGCGGTTGGCCTGGTAGGCGTCGGACCTGGCGGCGTGGGGCTCGATCCGGATCAGGCCCGCGTAGACGCTGCGAGCGCGGTCGGTCAGCGCGCCCTTGAAGAGCAGGTCGGAGGTGGTGTTCCCGACCACGTGCGACTGCAGGGTGTGGAAGTCGAAGAACTGGCCGCCGGAGGCGAAGAAGAGGGCCTTCAGCTCGGCGTTCGCGCCCGGCCCCTGGAGGACGGCTTCGATCCGGTTCTTGCTGAAACGGCCACCGAGACCGACGTGCACGAGGCGGACGCTGGCCTCCCGCTCCAGGCGCACCCGCTGGTTGGCGAACTGCCAGGCGTGCGCACCCCAGCGCTGCAGGGAGACGAAGCCGACGCTCGCTCCCTCGCCGGCGAAGAGCTCCACCGAACCGCTGGTCAGGGCCGGGTGCTCCAGGTCCGGGGAGAGGAGCTCGTCCACGTAGCTGAACGAGCTGCCCTTTCCGGCCACGATCAGCGTGTGGGGCAGCACCGCCGCCCCCCCGCGCGAGGACCAGAACTGCGACACCAGCGGACGGTCGATGCTCACCCCATCCGGAACGTAGAGGAAGGTGCCGCCACTGAAGAGGGCGGCGTGCAGCGCGGCCAGCTTGTCGCGGCCGGGCGCCACCTCGCTGAACAGGTGGCGCCGCACCAGGTCGGGGTGCTCCCGGGCCGCCTGCGAGAGGGGCATGAAGAGCACGCCTCGGGCGGCCACCTCCGCCGCCAGCTCGACGCGGCCCGGCTCCGATCCCTGCTGGCGCAGGACGCCGGCCGTGTCCTCGATGGGATCCGAGGGGGCATGGCCGTTGGCCTGCTCGAAGGGCTCGAAGGCGGCCAGGTCCAGACCCCTGAGGTCGGTCCGTCGCCACTCCTCCTCGGAGCGGGACGGGAGCGGGAGCCGCTCGTAGAGGTCGAACGCCTCCCGTCGCCGGGCGCGCAGCCACTCGGGTTCCTGGTGGAGGTGGCCCAGCTCCTCCACCGCACGGCTCACGAACGCCATCAGCCGACCGAGCCCTCCATCTCCAGCTGGATCAGCCGGTTGAGCTCCACCGCGTACTCGAGCGGCAGCTCCTTGGTGAAGGGCTCGATGAAGCCGTTGACGATCATCGTCTCGGCCTCCACCCGGGGGATGCCGCGGCTCATCAGATAGAAGAGCTGCTCGTCCGACACCTTGCTCACGGTCGCCTCGTGCCCGATGTTGACCCGGGGCTCGTCGCACTCGATGTAGGGGTAGGTGTCGCTGATCGACTCGTCGTCCAGGAGCAGCGCGTCGCACTTCACGAACGACTTCACGTCGTGGCAGCCCGGGTGCACCTTCACCAGGCCCCGGTACGAGGTCCGGCCGCCCGCCTTGGAGATCGACTTGGAGGTGATGGTCGAGGTGGTCGAGGGGGCGACGTGGACCATCTTGCCGCCCGCGTCCTGGTGCTGTCCGCGGCCGGCGAAGGCGATGCTGAGCACGTCCCCCTTGGCCCCCGGCTCCATGAGGTAGACGGACGGGTACTTCATGGTCACCTGGGAGCCCAGGTTGCCGTCCACCCACTCCATGGTCGCGTTCTCGAAGGCCATGGCGCGCTTGGTGACCAGGTTGTAGACGTTGGTGGACCAGTTCTGGATGGTGGTGTAGCGGCAGCGCGCCCCTCGCTTGACGATGATCTCGACCACCGCCGAGTGGAGGGAGTCGGTGGTGTAGATGGGGGCCGTGCAACCCTCGATGTAGTGGACGAAAGACCCCTCGTCGCAGATGATGAGGGTGCGCTCGAACTGGCCCATGTTCTCGGCGTTGATCCGGAAGTAGGCCTGGAGCGGGACGTCGACGTGGACGCCGGGCGGGACGTA
>DASRBU010000586.1:0-7995 GCA_035653475.1 Candidatus Dormiibacterota bacterium
CTACGACATCTACGGGCTCACCGAGCTGTACGGGCCGGGGACCGGCATCGACTGTCGCCACCACCTCGGCATCCACTACTGGGACGATTACTACGTGATCGAGATCGTCGACCCGGAGACGGGGCGGGCGCTGCCCGAGGGTGAGGAGGGCGAGATCGTGGTCACCACCCTGCGCAAGGAGGCCATGCCGCTCATCCGCTATCGCACCCGCGACCTCTCCCGCCTCCTCCCCGGCCCCTGCCCCTGCGGCTCGCCCCACCCCCGCATCGCCCGCCTGAGCGGCCGCACCGACGACATGGTCAAGGTGCGGGGGGTGCAGGTCTACCCGGCGCAGGTCGACGCCGTGCTCGCCTCCCTCCCCGGGCTGGGCACCGAGTACCAGATCCGGCTCCGCCGCCAGGGCGGCCGCGAGGTCTTCTGCCTGGTGGTGGAGGCGGCGACCGCGAGCTGGCCCGAGGACCTGGGCCGACGGCTGGCCGACCTGGTGCGGGCCAGGGTGGGCGTACGTCCGGAGGTGGAGCTGCTCCCGCCCCGCTCCCTGCCCCGCTCGGAGCGGAAGACGCGGCGGGTGTTCGACGAGCGTGGTGATTGAGCCCCGGCCCCTGCGCGTGGTCGGCCGCCCGGTCCCCCGGCTCGACGGCCGGGAGAAGGTGCTCGGCCGCACCCGCTACGCCAGCGATGTGGAGCTGCCGGGCATGCTGGTGGGCAAGATCCTGCGCAGCCCCCATCCCCACGCCCGGATCGTGTCCGTGGACGTCTCCCGGGCCAAGCGGCTGCCCGGGGTCCAGGCCGTGATCCACGCCGGCAACGTGGTCCAGCGTCCCTTCGGCTACGGCCTGGACAACCTCCCCCTGAAGGCGGGGAAGGTGCGCTGCGTGGGCGACGAGGTGGCGGCGGTGGCGGCGGAGAGCGAGGACGCGGCGCTGGCCGCGCTGGAGGCGATCGAGGTGGTCTACGAGCCCCTGGAGGCGGTCTACGACCCCTTCGAGGCGCTCCGGGACGGGGCGGTGCAGGTCCACGACGAGCGCCCCGAGGTCGACCACAACGTCTCCATGCGCTGGGACTACGAGCACGGCGACCTGGCCGAGATGGAGCGGCGCTCGGCGGTGATCGTGGAGGGCACCTACTCCTCGCCCCTCTCCGCCCCGGCCTCGATCGAGACCCACGTCTGCACCGCGAGCTTCGATCCCGACGGCCACCTGACGGTGTGGACCGGGATCCACATGGCCTCCATGTACCGCAAGGCCATCGCCGACGCCCTGGGGCTGGACTGGAAGCGCATCACCGTGGTCCAGCCCCCGATCGGCGGCTCCTTCGGGGGCAAGATCGACATCGACCCCATCGACCTCATCACCGTGCTGCTGGCCAGGGCCTCGGGGCGGCCGGTCAAGGTCTGGTTCAGCCGCGAGGAGGAGTTCACCGGCTCGCGGGTGCGGCAGCCGATGCACATCCGGCTCCGGACCGGGGCCGACGCCGAGGGCAACCTCCTCTTCCGGGAGGCCGACGTCGTCTCCGACAACGGCGCCTACAACGCCTGGGGCTCCCACGCCCTGCTGGTGGTCATGCAGACCATCAGCTCGCTCTACCGGGTGCCGGCGGTCCGGATGCGCTCCCGGGTGGTCTACACCAACAAGATGTACGGGGGCTCGGTGCGCGGCTTCGGCAACCCCGAGGCCACCTTCGCCGTGGAGTCGCAGACCGAGGAGATCGCCGAGGCGCTGGGCATCGACCCCATCGAGCTGCGGCTGCGCAACGCCAACCGCCCCGGCGAGGTCACCCCCCAGGGCATGCGCATCACCTCCTGCGGGCTCTCGGAATGCCTGGAGCGGGTGCGGCGCCGCTCCGGCTGGGACGAGCGGCGGGGCCGGCTGCGGGACGCGCACCGGGGGCTGGGGGCGGCCTGCTTCCTCCACGTGGGCGGCGGCGCCCGCATCTACCCCTCGGACGGCTGCGGCACCATCGCCCGGATCGACGAGGCGGGCGGCGTGACCGTGATCTCGGGCGCCACCGAGCTGGGCCAGGGCTCGGAGACGGTGCTGGCCATGATCACGGCCGAGGAGCTGGGGGTGCCGCTCTCGGCCGTCACCGTGCGCCAGGCGGACACCGAGGTCAAGCCCTGGGACGTGGGCGCCCACGCCTCCCGGACCACCTTCGTGGCCGGGAACTCGGCCCGCCTGGCCGCCGCGGAGCTGCGGCGCAAGCTGCTGGAGACCGCGGCCGAGGTGCTGGAGGCGTCGCCCGAGGACCTGGAGCTGGTGGACGGCGTGATCTCGGTCCGGGGGGTGCCGGAGCGGTCCATCCCCTACGAGAAGGTGGCGCGCCGGCGCCTGCTCCGGCAGGGCGGCGACACCCTGATCGCCACCGCCTTCTACGACCCGCCCACCGAGCCCCAGGGCCCCGGTTACCTGGGCAACATCTCCGCCGCCTACGGCTTCGGCGCCCACGTGGCCGAGGTCGAGGTGGACGTGGAGACCGGGCTCGTGACCGTGCTCGGGCTGTGGACCGCCCACGACCTGGGGCGGGCCATCAACCCGGCCGGGGCGGAGGGGCAGATCCTGGGCGGGGCGGTGATGGGGCTGGGGCTGGCCCTGACCGAGGAGCTGCGGTTGACCCCGGAGGGCAGCCTGATGCTGCCCTCGCCCCGGGAGTACGGGATGCTGACCGCGCGCGGGGTGCCGCCCATCTCCGTGGACCTGGTCGAGACCATCGACCCCGAGGGGCCGTTCGGGGCCAAGGGGGTGGGGGAGGCGGGGCTGATCCCGGTGGCGGCGGCGGTGGCCAACGCGGTCGCGGACGCGGTCGGCATCCGCCCCCGCAGCTACCCGCTGGCCCCCTGGAAGGTGCTGGAGTGGATCCAGAGCGGGGAGCGGTCGCGGGTGGTGCGGCGGCAGGGGCCGGCCGTCGGATAGCCGCCGGCCGGGGGCGCCGCTGGCCTCCGCCGAGCGGCTAGCCTGAGGCCATGCGGATCGCGATCGTCTCCGACGTCCACGGCAACCTTGCCGCCCTGGAGGCGGTGGTCGCCGACCTGCGCCGGGCGGCGCCGGACCTGGTCGTGCACGGGGGCGACCTGGCCCTCAACGGGCCCCGGCCGGCGGAGTGCGTGGACCGCATCCGCGAGCTGGGCTGGCCGGGGGTGGTGGGCAACACCGACCAGGCGCTCTGGTGGATGCCGCCCGGGCTGCCCGAGCACACGGTCCGGGTGTTCGCCCGGCTGGTCGAGCGGACGGCGGAGCTGCTCGGCGAGGAGCGGATCGGCTGGCTGCGGGGGCTGCCCTCGGAGTGGCGCCGGGAGGACCGGGTCGCGCTCGTGCACGCGGTACCGGGGGACACCTGGAAGGGGGTCCTGCCCGACGCCCCCGACCAGGAGCTGGAGCGGCACTACCGGCCGCTGGGGGCGGCCCTGGCCGTCTACGGCCACGTCCACCGGCCCTACGTGCGCCGGCTGAGCGGGCTCACGGTCGCCAACTCGGGCAGCGTCGGCCTCCCCTACGACGGCGATCCCCGCCCCTCCTACCTGCTGGTCACCGACGGCGAGCCCGAGGTGCGGCGGGTGGCCTACGACGTCGAGCGCCACCTGCGCGACCTGGAGTCCTCGGGCTACCCGAGCGCGGGCTGGCTGGCAACGCAGGCCCGGACCGCGGCCGGCGGCTTCCCCCGGCTGGACGAGGGCTGAGGGCGCGGCCGTCGGCGCTGGCGCCGGCGCCCGGGCGCAACGGCGCATGGCTCGGGTGCGGCGCCGGTGGCGTTGCGCCGGGCGCTCGGCGGCGGGCCCGGTCCGGTCGAGGGGACCCGGCCCTGGTTTTGCTGCCTCGGGCACGCCTCGCTTCCCGAGGGGGGCGTCGCCGCCGAGCGGGGTCGACCTCTCTCGCTGCGCTCCGGAGGCAGGACGGGAGCCGGTGCCCGCATCCGGAGCCGCCGGCCAGGAGGAGTGGACGGCCGGCCCCGGCGCGAGGCGGTGGCCGACGCCGCCCCGGATGACCGCGCCGGGGCGCTCGCCACCCCGGCGATCCCCTCGGGTACCGTCCCCACCGCCCGCGGGCTCCGGGGTCCCGGCGCCGGCTCGGGTCCCCCGGCCCCTCCCGGCGGCGTTCGACGAGGGCCGCCGACGCCTTTGGCCGCAGGGTCCCCACCGAACCGGGACGTACCACCGTTCCCACCTTCCGGGCCGTGGGTTGCGCCAGCCCTCGCCGCCGCCCTGCCCTCGGGCGCTCCGGGCTGGCCGGGGGGCACGAGCGGTCGCAAGCCCACCTTCGGGGATGGCCTCGTCGCCCATCGCCCCTCCCGACCGGGCTCGGAGACCGGGCTGGGCCTCCGCGTCCTCGGCCCCGATCTCGGCACGACCACGTCCGCGATCGACGGGCGGCCCCTGGCCGGGTGGGTCCGGCAACGGACGGGGGGCTGGAGGAGCAGCCCATCGCCCCGATCGGGGCCGATCGCTCGATCACCGCACCGCCCGACCCGGCATGATCGTGGGCATGAGCGCGCCCTCCGCCTTCACGACCAGGCCCGAGCTGCTGGGCACCTTCGGCATGGTGGCCTCCACCCACTGGCTCGCGAGCGCGGCCGGGATGTCGGTGCTGGAGCGGGGCGGGAACGCCTTCGACGCCGCCGTCTGCGCCGGCTTCGTGCTCCAGGTCGTCGAGCCGCACCTGAACGGGCCCGGCGGCGAGCTGCCCGTGGTCCTCTACAGCGCCGAGCGGGACGCGGTGCTCGTCGTCTGCGGACAGGGGACCGCGCCCGAGGCCGCCACCGTCGAGCGCTTCCGCGAGCTGGGGCTGGACATGGTGCCCGGCACCGGGCTGCTCGCGGCCTGCGTGCCCGGCGCCTTCGGGGCCTGGCTGCTGCTCCTCCAGGAGTTCGGGACCATGCGGCTGCGCGACGTGCTCGAACCGGCGATCGAGTACGCGGGCGGCGGCTTCCCGCTGGTGCCCAGGATCTGCGAGGCGATCGCGAGCGTGGAGCACCTCTTCCGCGCCGAGTGGCCCGAGTCCGCCGCCGTCTGGCTGGAGCGGGGGGTGCCGGCGTCCGGGACCAGGTTCCGCAACCGGGCCCTGGCCGAGACCTACGCCCGGGTGCTGAAGGAGGCGGAGGCGGCCGGCGGGGGCCGGGAGGCGGAGATCGAGGCGGCGCGCCGGGCCTGGTACGAGGGGTTCGTCGCCGAGGCCATCGACCGCTTCGCCCGCACCGCGGAGCGCATGGACGTGAGCGGGCGGCGCCATCGCGGCCTGATCACGGCCCAGGACATGGCGACCTGGCGGGCGACCCTCGAAGCCCCCGTCAGCCGCGACTACGGTCGCTACCGGGTGTTCAAAGCGGGACCCTGGAGCCAGGGCCCGGTGTTCCTGCAGCAGCTGGCGCTGCTCGAGGGCTTCGGCCTGCGGGCCATGGGCGTGCGCTCGGCCGACTTCATCCACACCGTGGCGGAGGCGGCCAAGCTCGCCTTCGCCGACCGGGAGGCGTACTACGGCGACGTCGAGGACGTCCCCCTCGAGGCCCTCCTCGACCCCGGCTACGCGGCCGACCGCCGGCGTCTGGTCGGGGAGACGGCGTCGTGCGAGCTGCGGCCGGGCCGGGCGGGCGGCCGGGAGCCGCTGGTGCCCTGGCCCTTCGGGGTGGCCGCCGCGCCCGGGGACCTCGCCGGGGCGGGAGATCCCACCCTCGGCCCGAGGGACGGGACGCGGGGCGACACCTGCCACGTCGACGTCGTCGACCGCTGGGGCAACCTGGTCGCCTGCACCCCTTCCGGCGGCTGGCTCCAGAGTTCCCCCGCCGTCCCCGGCCTGGGCTGGTGCCTGGGCACGCGCGCCCAGATCTTCAACCTCCACCCCGGGCATCCCAACGCGCTCGCCCCCCGCAAGCGCCCCCGCACCACCCTCAGCCCCTCGCTCGCCTACCGGGACGGGGAGCCCTGGATGGCCTTCGGCACGCCGGGCGCGGACCAGCAGGACCAGTGGTCGCTGAACTTCTTCGTCACGCTCGTCAACTCGGACCTGAACCTCCAGGAGGCGATCGACGCGCCCATGTGGCACACCGAGGCCTTCCCCCGCTCCTTCTATCCCCACGAGTCGGCGCCCGCCTCGCTGGTGGTGGAGGACCGGTTGCCCCCCGAGGTCGTGTCGGAGCTGCGGCGCCGGGGCCACGAGGTGACCCTGTCCGGGGCCTGGTCGCTGGGGCGCCTCTCGGCGGTGGCCCGCGATCCGGGACGCGGGCTGCTGCGGGCGGCGGCCAACCCCAGGGGCATGCAGGGCTACGCCGTCGGCCGCTGAGGCCCCGGGCGAGGTCGGGTCACCGGCGCCGGCCCGCCGGAGCCGGTGGGGCGCCGGGAGCGGTCGAGGTGGAAGGCGGGCGGCGGCTCCCGGTCCACAGCGAGCGGAGGGCTCGGAGCGGGTCTTGGCCCGGATTTCGGCCCGGGAACCCGTACAATCGCCAACGGTGGTCACGGCCGGCGAGCGCGAGGTCGGGCTCCAGGACAAGTACACCCTGGAACGGGGCACGGTCTTCATGACCGGCGTCCAGGCCCTGGTCCGGCTGCCCATCGAGCAGGCCCGCCGTGACCGGGCGGCGGGGCTCCGCACCGGCACCCTGGTCTCCGGCTACCCCGGCTCGCCGCTGGGCGGCTACGACCTGGAGCTGGCCCGGGCCCGGCCCTTCCTCACCCCGCTCGACGTCCACCACGTCCCCGGGCTCAACGAGGAGCTGGCCGCGGCCAGCGTCTGGGGCAGCCAGATGATCGAGCTGTTCGGCCACTCCCGCTTCGATGGCGTGACCGGCATCTGGTACGGCAAGTCGCCGGGCGTCGACCGCATCCTCGACGTGCTGCGCCACGCCAACTTCGGCGGTGGCCCGTCCAACTCGGGCCTGCTGGCCCTGGCCGGGGACGACCCCAACGCCAAGAGCTCGACCCTGCCCAACGCCAGCGAGTGGGACTTCGTGGCCTGCGCCATGCCCGTGCTCTACCCGGCCACGGTGGGCGAGCTGCTCACCCTGGGCCTGCACGGCATCGCCCTCTCCCGGCTGGTCGGTCTCTGGACCGCGCTCAAGTGCGTCACCAACCTCTGCGACGGCGGGGCCAGCGTGGAGGTGGCGCCGGACCGGCCCCGGATCGTGCTCCCCGACCTGGGCGACTTCGCCAAGCCCCAGGCCTTCTCGCTCCTGGCCCCGGTCTCGATCGAGCTGGAGCAGCACCTCTTCGAGCGGCGCCTCCCGGCCGTCCACGCCTACGCCCGGGCCAACCGGCTGGACGAGATCGTGCAGCGGGGGCCGCACGACCGCCTGGGCCTGGTGGCGGCCGGCAAGACCTGGACCGACCTCCGGCAGGCCCTGCTCGACCTGGGGCTGGGTGAGGCGGAGCTGGCCGGGCTGGGGGTGCGGGTGCTGAAGCTCGGTCTCCTCTACCCGATCGAGCCCGGGATCGTGCGCGAGTTCGCCCGGGGGCTGGAGGAGATCGTGGTGGTGGAGGAGAAGCGGGACCTGATCGAGGGCCAGCTGCGGGCCATCCTCTACCCCGGCCCCGACCGTCCCACCATCGTCGGCAAGGCGGACGAGCAGGGCCGGCCCCTCTTCCCCTGGCACGGCGAGCTGGACCAGGACCTGATCGCCGAGCGGCTGGGGCCGCGGCTGCTGCGGCTGGACGGGGTGCCGGGGTCGGTGGGCCGCCGGCTGCGGGAGATGGAGGAGATCCGGGGGCGGCGCTACCCGGTGGTGGCGCGGCGGCTGCCCAACTACTGCTCCGGTTGCCCCCACAACCGCTCCACGGTCGCGGTCGAGAGCGAGGTGATCGGGGGCGGCATCGGCTGCCACGGCATGGGGGCGCTCATGACCCAGGAGGAGCGGGGGCTGGCCTTCGCCACCCCCATGGGGGCCGAGGGCGCGCCCTGGATCGGCGCCGCGCCCTTCGCCGACCTCGACCACCTGGTCCAGAACGTGGGCGACGGCACCTTCTTCCACTCCGCCTCGCAGTCGCTCCGGGCCTGCGTGGCGGCGGGCGTCAACATC
>DASRBU010000587.1:0-7682 GCA_035653475.1 Candidatus Dormiibacterota bacterium
CTGCTGGCGGTCATGCCCGGCCACGTGCCCGGCCTGGGGCTCGAGTCCAAGCTGGTCAGCGTCTTCCCCGGCAACCACGCCCGGGGGTTGCCCTCGCACCAGGCCCTGGTCGTGCTCTTCGACGAGGAGACGGGGCGCCCGCTGGCCCTGATGGACGGCACCTACGTCACCGCCGTGCGCACGGCGGGGTCATCGGCCCTGTCCACCCGCCTGCTGGCCCGGGACGACGCCCGGGTCCTGGCCATCCTGGGGGCCGGTGTGCAGGGCCGGGCGCACCTGCGGGCGCTGAGCCGGGTGCGCGACTTCCACGAGGTGCGGGTCGCCTCCCGGACCCGGCAGCACGCCGAGGCCCTGGCCAGCACCGACCGTCGGGCCCGCGCCATGTGCGGCTTCGAGGACGCGGTGCGCGGGGCCGACGTGGTCTGCTGTTGCACCGACGCCGCCGCACCCGTGCTGCGCTACGAATGGCTCCGACGGGGGGTCCACGTGACCTCGGTGGGGGCCAACCAGACCGGGCCGGAGCTGGACCGGGAGACCGTGGTCCTGGGCTCGCTCTTCGTCGAGTCCCGGCAGGCCTTCTCCCCCCCGCCGGCCGGGGCCGTCGAGCTCCAGGGCCTGGACCCGGCGACGGGGACCGAGCTGGGCGAGGTGCTGGCGGGTGGCGCTCCCGGCCGCCGGGCTCCGGAGGAGATCACGGTCTTCAAGTCCGTGGGCCACGCCGGCGAGGACGCGGCCGCAGCGCACCTCGTCTACGAGCGGGCGCTGCGGGAGGGTGCCGGTCTCCGGATCGCGGTCTCGTGACCGGCGCCCGGCGCTGGCGATGCTGATCGTCCACGCTCGGGGCCTGGAGGGGGCCAGGGCGGCGGTCGGGACGGTGGTGGTGATCGACGTCCTGCGCGCCTTCACCGTCAGCGCCTACGCCCTGGCGGCGGGCGCGATCGAGTGCCGGCTGGTGGCCGAGATGGCGGAGGCGAGGGACCTCGCCTCCCGTCTGGAGGGGGCCGTCCTCTCCGCCGAGGAGGCCGGGCTGCCGGTGGAGGGCGTCCCGATCAGCAACTCCCCCTCCATGATTCGGGGCCTGGAGCTGCGCGGCCGAACCCTGGTCCAGCGCAGCAGCGCCGGCACCCGGTGCGTGGCCGCCGCGAGCCGCGCGGAGCGGCTCTTCGCCGCCAGCCTGGTGGTGGCCGACGCCACTGCCTGCGCGGTGCTGGCGGACCGGCCCGAGGTGGTCACGCTGGTGGCGACGGGCGAGGACCGCGGTCATTCCGAGGACCGCGCCTGCGCCGAGTACCTCGAGGGCCGGCTGCGCGGAGGCCGACCCGACCTCTCCCGCCTCCTGGGGCCGCTGCGCTCCAGCGACCGCTACCGCCGGCTGGCCGCGGGAGCCTGGCCCGGCTTCCCGCCCGAGGACCTGGAGCTGGCCCTGGCCGCGGACCGGTTCGACTTCGCCATGCCGGTGGAGCGAGACCACCTGGGCCTGCGCCTGACCGCGCGGCGCTGCCGGGCGACCTGAGCCCCGCCGGACGGCACCGGCCGTGGCGCGGGCAGGGCTCAGGAGGGGCTCGGGCCGGGGGTGAGGCTGGACGCCGGCGAGGGGGTGGGGGTGGCAGGGGTGGGCGAAGGCGTCGAGGTGGCGGGGGGCGGGGGCGGTGTGGTCGGAGTGGTCGGGGGCCGCGATCCCCGGCCGGCGAAGATCACCGCCATCTGGTCGTAGACCGCATAGGCGGCCTCGAAGACGGCGAAGGGCACCCAGTACTGACCCCGGTCGGGGTCGTTGACGCGGACGCCGTCGCCGTCGATCCCGGTGACCACCATGGCGTGCTCCCAGGGGCCGGCGTAGGGGACGGCCGCCCCGTCCCAGGCGGTGTAGTCGCGGCGCGCGTCCGCCTGCCAGTTGTAGGTCACCCAGACCAGAACCGGCTGGCCGGCTCGAATTGCGGCGTAGACGGCGGCCGGGCCGATCCCCTCACCGGCGCGCTCCACCGGCGCGCCGAACCCCTCGGCCACGCGCCGGATGGGGGGCCAGTAGACGCCGTAGCCGGTGTTCTTGCCCGTGCTCGGGTCCACGACCTCGCTCCCGTTGGGGTCGCCGACGAAGGCCTGGTAGGGGTCACCACCGCCGGGCCCGTTCCAGTAGTGGATGCCGTCGACCCCGACCGCCTGGAGCAGGGCCTGGTCCGTGGTCCCGACCCCGAAGTAGGCCAGCACCATGCGCAGCGAGGCCTCCTCGCAGGAGAGGTTGTAGACCTGGTGGTACCAGGGGACGGCCAGCGTCACCGTGGTCGAGCCGGGCGGCGGCGGAGGCGGCTTGGGCGGCGGCGGCGCCGGGGGATGGGCGGGGACCGCGGCCGGCCTCGGGGGCGGGACCGTGGGCCTGGGGGTGGGCGAAGGCGTGGCCGAGGGGCTGGGGGAGGGGCCGGCGGAGGGGGTCGGGGAGGGCGAGGGCGAGGGGGAGACGGTGCGGTGGGCGGAGGTGACGACCGGGACCGCGGGCGAGGTGCGCGATCGCACCGCCCACCAGCCCCCGGCGGCTCCCAGCAGGGCGAGGCCGGCAGCGATCGCCGCCAGCCGTGTTCCGGTTCCGTCGCGCATCGACACGTCCTCCCCCGTGCTCGCTCGTGCCGGCGCCCATGATGCCAGAAGGGCGCCACCTCACCGCGGGACCGGGGGCGGTCAGCGCAGGCGGTCGATCCAGTCGGCGGTCGCGTACCGGCGCCGAGCCAGGCCCTCGGCCCGAGCCAGCTCCTCGGCGCTCAGCCGGCCCTCGACCGCCCCCGTGCGCTCCCGGAAGCAGGCCGCCAGGGCGGCCACCACCCGGTCCCGGTCCAGGTCCAGCCAGCGGCTCAGGGGGGCGACCTCTCGCTCGGCGCTGCGCACCCCCCGCGGCGACACCGGAGGGCGGCCGAGGCGGATCAGCCGCCGCACCAGCCCGGGGTCCATGTGGTGGGCGATGACGGTGTGGTGGAGCACGCAGCCTCGCCGGCGGGCCTGGGCGGCCCCCCCGATCTTGCCCTCGGGGGCGGCGATGTCGTTGATCGGGCGGTGCCGGGCGGGCACGCCCAGGGAGCGCAGGCACTCCACGGCCCAGGCGTCCAGGCGGGCGAAGGACTCGACGAAGCTCAGCCCGGCCACCAGGCGGTCCGGGGCGTAGATCGAGTAGGTGATCGTCCGCCCCGGCTCCACGATCATGGTGCCTCCACCGCTCAGGCGCCGGGTGACGACGAAGCCCAGGCGGCGTGTGGCCTCGAGGTCGATCTCGTTGGCCAGGACCTGGTTGCATCCCAGCACCAGGGCCGGCTCGGACCACTCCCAGAAACGGAGGGTCGGCCCCCGCCGCCCGGCTGCCACCTCCTCCAGCAGCACCTCCTCCAGGGCCATCTGGAGGTGAGCCCCGAGCGCCCGGGGCATGATCACCTGCCAGTCGAGGCCGGGGAGGTCGGTGGCCTCAGGCGCGGCGCCGGCCTCCGGCCTCGGCCAGCACCCGGGCGGGGTGGCCGTCGGCCCGGACGCCGTACCAGGCCCGCGTCACCTTCCCCGCCTCGTCGATGGGGAGGCCGAGTGGATCACGCCCGTGACCGGCCGGCCGTAGCGCCGGCGCTCGCCGAAGGCCCCGTAGGCGGCCGCCACCCGGTGGCCGGTGTCGCTCAGCATCCGGAAGCGCAGGCCGTGACCGTCCCGGAAGCTCCGGTGGCCGGCGGCGTCGTCGCCGGAGACGCCCAGGACCTCGACGCCGAGCGCCGCGAACTCCTCCAGGGCCGGATCGAACTGGCAGGCCTCGGTGGCGCAGCCGGGGGTGTCGTCGCGCGGGCCGAAGTACCGCACCACCCGCCGGCGTCGCAGGTCCTCCAGGTCCACCGGCCGGCCGCCCTGATCCGGGAGCCGGGAGCCCGGGGCCGGGCCGCCCGGCCGCAGCCTCACCGTCCCAGCACCTCCGCCAGGGGCCGCAGCTCCACCCCGGCCGCGGCCAGCTCCCGGCGCAGCCGGCGGAGGAAGTCGACCGCGTCCGGGTTGTCGCCGTGGACGCACAGGGTGTCGACCTGGAGCTCGATCACGGTGCCGTCGGCGGCCACCACCGTGCCCTCGGTGACCATCCGCAGGGCCTGCGCCACCGCCCGCTCCGGGTCGTGGTAGACGGCCCCCTCCCGGCGCCTCGGGACCAGCGTGCCGTCGGGCTCGTAGGCACGGTCCACGTAGCCTTCCCGGGCCACCGCCAGGCCCGCCCGCTCCGCCGCCCGGGCCAGCTCGGTGCCGGACTGGCAGACCAGGATCAGCCCGGGGTCGAACGACGCCACCCCGGCGGCGATGGCGTCGGCCAGGACGGGGTCGCGGGCAGCGAGGTTGTTGATGGCGCCATGCGGCTTCACGTGCTGCAGCCTCACCCCGTTGCGCCGGCAGAAGCCGGCCAGCGCGGCCACCTGGTACACGACGTCGGTCTCGGCCTCGGCCGGGGTCACGTCCATGGCGCGGCGCCCGAAGCCCACCAGGTCCGGGAAGCTGGGATGGGCGCCGACCGCCACCCCGGCCGCGCGGCAGGCGCGCACGGTGCGGTCCATGACCCGTGGATCACCGCCGTGGAAGCCACAGGCGACGTTGGCCGAGGTCACGAGCGGGATCACCTCCTCGTCCCGCCCCAGCTCGAAGTTGCCGAAGCTCTCGCCCAGATCGGCGTTCAGATCGACGGCCGGCATCGCGAGCCCATTATGGACCCTGACGGTACCCCTGGCCGCGGCCCCGGTCTCAGGGATCGGCGGCCCGGTCGCCGAGCAGCCGGTCGGTGTCCGGCCAGGCGTAGCCGACCTCGGTCAGGGTGAAGCCGGCACCGAAGTCGAGCGGCCGCTCGCCCGCGTAGGTGCCGCCGAGGTGCTCGTAGAAGGCTCGGGCGGGGTGGTTGTCCCGCAGCACCCACACGATCAGCGAGGTCAGCCCCTGGTCCCTGAGCGACGCGGCCACGGCCCGGACCAGGGCGCGGCCGTGCCCGCGGCCTCGGGCCTCGGGGAGCAGGTAGATGGCGTACAGCTCGCCCCGTCGCGGCCGATCCTCCCGCTCCCGGCCGCCGGAGGCGAAGCCGACCACCCGGCCCGCCTCCTCGACCACGAAGGTGACGTGACCGCCCGAGCGGCCGGCGAGCATCCGGTGCCACCGCTCCGTGTACTCGTCCACCCGCATGGCGGCCAGGAAGCGATCCGGCACCAGGCCGGGATAGGTGGCCCGCCAGCTCTCCACGTGCACCCGGGCGATGGCGTACGCGTCCTCGACCCGGGCTCTCCGGGGGGGAACGACCGCCATCACCACCAGCCTGGCAGACTGGATCCGGAGTGGATCGCGGACGTGTTGGCTGGAGGCGGAGGGGCGCTTCGGCGACGCTGGTCGCGCTGGCCGCTCTGGCCCTGGTCGCCTGCGGCGCCGAGGCGCCCATCGGCCCGGCCGCCTGCGCCGCCACCCCGCCCCAGCGGGCGGGCTCCCTGCTGAAGCTGGTCGCGAGCCCGGCCGAGTCCGACATCAGCGGGCTGGTGAGCGGCTCCGCCACCGCCACCGCCGGGCGACCGCTGAGCGTGCGGTGGCTGGTGGACGCGAGGAAGGCCTCGGACGTGCTCCAGATCCAGGCGGTCCGGGAGGGGACCCGACAGGTCTACCGGACGTCGGTGCCGGGTGGCGGGGTGGTGGGCAGCGAGCGCGAGTTCGCCTCCACCCTGGTCTTCCCCGCCCCCGGTTGCTGGAGCACGGAGCTGACCTCGGGCACCGCGGACGGCGTCGTCACCTTCAAGGTGACCTGACCCGCGCCGGGCTCAGCGGGGTACGTAGGTGAGCAGGGCGCGGGCCTCCGCGATCACGATGCCGTCGTCCGCCTGCTCCACCGTGGCCGAGGCGAAGCAGAGCCGGCGCGTTCGCCGGCGGACCGTGCTCCGGGCGACGAGCCGGCCGGGGCGGGCCACCTGGAGGAAGTCGATCCGGAGGTCGACCGTGGTCACGACCTGGCCGTCGGGGGCCACCGACGAGCCCGCGGTCGCCAGCGCCATGTCGGCCAGGGCAGCGATGGCGCCGCCGTGCACGATCGCGCCGCGGGAGGTGGGGAAGCCGTGGGCGTCGGTGGTGGCGTGCCCCTCCACCACCGCCTCCCCCGGCCCCTCCTCCAGGACCCGGGCGCCCAGGTTGGCCCACATCCCGAACCGCTCGATCCCGCGCATCGCCGTTAAGTGTGGCCTGCCCGCGTCGGCCGCCGCAGCGCCGACCCCTCCGTCCGGCCGCCCCGGCCGCGATATCCTGGTCGCGGTGGCCCTGCCGTGATCGTCAGGGAAGATGACGGGCAGCTGCTGCTCGTCCGTCAGGCCGACCACGCTCTGCTCTCGGGCGTGCTGGCCACCGCCTGGGGGAGGCCGCCCTGGACGGTCCCCGAGCCAAATGCCTCCGCGGTGGTGGCCGCCCGCCTCCACGACCTCGCCTGGGTCGGCTTCGACGAGCTCGCGCCCCGGCGACCCGACGGCCGCCCGCTCTCCTTCTTGGAGGTGAGCCGGACGGTGTCGACCCGCCTCTACGTCCGCGGCATCGACGCCGTCGAGGCGCTGGACGAGTACGCCGGGCTGTTGACCTCGCTCCACTTCTCCGGCTTCTTCACCGGTCACTGGGGATGGCGCCACGTCTCCGATCCCGGACTGCAGGGCGAGGAGCGGGAGGCGGTGGAGCGGTTCCTGGCCGGGGAGGCCGCCCGGCAGCGGCGCCTGCGCGACCGCCTGGGGATCGGGCCGGACCGGGATCGGGAGCTGATGTGCAACTACCTTTGGCTCCAGCTCTGGGACCGGATCTCCCTGGACGTCTGCCGACGCGGCTTCGTGGGCTGGTCGGCCGACTACCCGACCACGCCGACCGGCGTCGACCCCGGCCGTCCCCCGGTGTCCCTGCACGTCGAGCTCCGGCCCGGGGGGCGGTGCCTGCTCGAGCCCTACCCGCTTCGGCCGCCGGAGCTCCGGGCCCTGGTGCCGGCCGTGCGTTTGCCCGCGGACGCGGTCCGCGACCCCGGACGCTGGCGGGCGGCTTGGGCCTCTACGACGGCCGTCGAGGTCGTCTTCGGCCCCTCCTGAACGGTCGCCGTCGGTGCCCCGCTGGGGGACGGCGGTGGCGGTGCTCACGCTGCGGCTCGTCGGCCGCCGGTCCGCCGGGGTAAGGTTGAACCATGCGGCTGACCAGGACGCTGATGGTCGCGGGGATGGGGGCGGCGCTGGCCTACTTCTTCGACCCGGTGAGCGGCAAGGAGCGCCGCCGGCAGTTGCGTCGGTACTGGCAGGAACGGGTCCAGGGCCAGGAGACCTCCGGGGTCGAGGAGGAGGAGAAGCCGACCATCGTCGTCACCGAGTCGGGTCAGGGGGCGAAGACCTAGGCCCTTCGGTTCGGACCGTGACCTGGTGGCGGAACGCGGTCGTCCACCAGGTGTACGTCCGCTCCTTCGCCGACTCGAACGGCGACGGGGTCGGCGACCTACCCGGTCTGGTCTCGCGGCTCGACCACCTGGCCTGGCTCGGGGTCGACGCTCTCTGGTGCACGCCGATCACGGTCTCGCCCGACCGCGACTTCGGCTACGATGTCTCCGACTACCTGGCCGTGCAGCCGGCCTTCGGCACCCTCGACGATCTACGCACCCTGGTGGCCGAGGCGGGACGGCGCGGGATCCGCGTCCTGCTCGACCTGGT
>DASRBU010000588.1:0-20226 GCA_035653475.1 Candidatus Dormiibacterota bacterium
ACCATCTCGGTCACGAGGTCGCGGTCGGTGACGTCGCCGCGGACGACGCGGACCCGCGAGGCGACCGCGGCCAGGTTCTCCACCCGCCCCACCGAGAAATCGTCGAGCACGGTCACCCGGTTGGCGCAGGCGAGCAGCTCGACCACGTGGCTGCCGATGAACCCTGCCCCACCGGTGACCAGGACCCGCCTGCCCTGGAGCTTCACTGGACACAGTGTGGCCGTACTCGACAGCGCGGCGAATAGGACCTCCGGGGAGCGGCCCGGGCGCCGACGGCATCCGACCGGGACAGGTGTCCGTGAGCCGGCCGCCCCTCGGTCAGCGGGGCGGGACCGACCCGGCCCCGGCGTCCCCGGAGAACGACCTCGGGGGCCCGTCCCCAGCCGGGGGCACGATCTCCACCTCGCCGCCCGCCCGCCGGCAGAGCCGCGCCTCCCTCCCACCGGGGAGCGCGGCCGCGGGCTCGCCCTCGGTCCGCCGCCGCCACCACCGCGCCACCTCCCGGGGAAGCGCCCGCCAGCAGCCGTCGCGGGCGCGCATCTCCTGCAGGAAGGCCTCGTACACGGACCAGTACCGCGCGTGGCGGAGGTAGTCGGGATGGGAGTTGAGGAGGGCCATCCCGTGGTGGCGGCCCAGGTACCCCACCTTCTCCAGCCAGAGGCGAGGGGTCCGCTCCCCCAGCAGGTCGACCAGGGTGGAGTCCTGGGGGAGGGTGTAGGGCAGCTCCACGAAGCGTCCGATCCGGAACGGCCAGAGGCTCATGGTGCCCCCGGGGACGGGCTCGAAGGGATCGCTGTCGAAGAAGGAGGTGTCGTACTCGACCTCCAGGGCCTGCATCCAGACCGGATGGCGGTGCGTCATGGGCGCCCGGTGGCCGCTCGCGTCGAGCTCGGCCAGGGCCAGGTTGAGCCGCCCGGCGACCGACTCGAAGACGGCCCGGGAATCGTACTCGTGCCCGTCGTGTCGCAGCCCGTGCACGCCGACCTCGAACCCGCGCCGCCGGAGGTCGTCGATCAGGCCCCGGTCCAGCCGGTAGCGCTCGGCCACGAAATTGAACGAGGACCGGAACCCGAGCCGCTCCTCGAGATCCGCCACCCGCCCGACGAAGCGCTGGCCGACCTCGTCCTCCACGTCGTGGGTGAGGACCAGGGCGAACCCGGCCCCGTTCGGCCAGAAGAAGAGGAAGGGCAGCTCCATCGCTTCGAGCTGCGTCATGACGCCCCCCGCCACCTCCCACAGGAAGCGACGGTAACGGTCCTCGATCGGCCAGTCGAGCGGGAAGCGGCGTCGGGCCCGGGCCGCGTGCAGGCGTCGCAGCCGCATCCGGAGCCCGCGGCCGAGCAGCGGCTTGAGCAGGTAGTAGAGCCGCCGGGGCTGGGACAGGCGCCAGTGCTCCGGCCCGAACTGGCCCTCGCCCAGGGTCGCCCACAGCAACCGACCCAGGTCCCCACCCCGGGCGGCGGGGGGCAGCTCGGCCACGGCCCGGCGCGCCGCCGCCTCCCAGAGCTCCGGTGAGGGCGGGGGGTCGACCAGGAACCGCCAGAAGCAGGCCGGATGGTTGTCGCGGTACAGCTCGACGCCCGCCGCCTCCCCGTCGCCCATGGTCGCCAACCTCCTCGCTGCTTCGTGGTCCCGGCTCCGCCCGGGTTCAGGCCGCGTACCGGTACAGGAGCGCCCCCAGCGTCCGGCAGACCACCGCCGGTGAGCGCCGGATCACCGCGCGCAACAGCCCCCCCAGCCGACCGTCGGCGCCCGCCCGCGCGCCCGCCCGGCCGGTCGAGGCGTAGCGCAGGGGGGACGGCTCCGCGCCCCAGGCCGCCTTGAAGCGCTGGAGGCTCAGGTGATCGAGGTCCGTTCGTCCGAAGTCGAAGAGCCGGTACCCTCGCTCGCAGCTCCACTCGATGGTCGCCCAGATCAGGAGCTGGTTGGGCTTGAGCGACCAGTAGGCGGCGTCGGAGGCCTGGAACTTCTCGATCACCAGGCCGTTCCAGGCCAGGAGCAGCGAGGCGGCGACGGGAAGCCCCTCCGGAGTCTCCACCATCGCCGCCCAACCCGGCCCTCCTAGCACGCACTCCCGCCACACGGAGGCCACGAAGCGGCGCGGCTGGACCGGCAGCCCCTGCCGCCGCCGGGTTGCCACCTGAAGCCGGTAGAAGGCGTCGAGATCCCCTGCCTCGCGGCTGAAGCGGACCCGGAGGCCGGCCCGGCGGGCCTGCCGGATCTGTCGCCGGAAGGTCTCCTTGAGACCCTTCCAGAGCGCGTCCACGCCCGCCTCCAGCCGCAGCAGGTGCAGGACCCCGGCCGCGTAGGAGGTCCAGCCCTCCAGCTCGGGGAGCGCGCCTCTGAGCTCCATGGCGGCCCCGGTCCTCGAGACCCAGGCCGCCGCTCCCCGGGCGAATTGGCGCAGGGTCGGCTCGTCGCGGGCCAGGGGAGGACAGTGGTCGGAGAAGGGCAGCGACACCATCACCTGCCCAGAGGGACGGCGGATCCGCGCCAGGGGCACGCCGGCTGCGATCCCACCCCGGTCGTCCAGCTGGGCCAGGACCAGGGCCGGATAGCCGTAGGCACCGCTGACCGCCCGCAGCCAGGTGGGGTGGTGGAAGGCGTTCGCGCCCGGGGCCTCGGCGACGAAGGAGGTCCAGGCCGGGTCCTCAGGGCTCAGCTCCACCAGCCACCCCGCCCCGGGGAGCGGCTCCCGACCCCTCATGCCGCCTCCGCGATGACCCGCCCGGTGGGGGTGAGCGTTCCGGTGCGGAGGGAGTAGATGGACCCGGAGGCGTCGTGGGCGAGCACCGCCCTCACCCCCAGGGCGGAGGCGTGGGTCACCCACCACTGCACCACCTGGGCGTTCAGCGTCGGGTTCTCGAAGTCGGTCGGGTAGTCCGCCCCCACCTCGCCCAGGAGATAGGGCTTGTGGAGGTCGTGCGCCCAGTCCGGGGGCGAGGGATGGCTGGCGTAGACGTGGATGTCGTAGAAGTCGACGGCGCCCTGGTACAGGCTGGTGTCCGGGGGGTTCTTCCAGTAGAGCTCCGTGGTGTCGGAGACGGTGAACCAGGCCTGAGGGGCGGCGCAGCGCGCCGTCCGGTAGAGATCGCGGATCCAGTCGTGGACGACCGCGTCCGAATAGTTGGGGCTGACCGGGTCCTCGGCCGGGGGCCGGGGCAACCCCCCCTCCCGCCCGAGACTGTTGTAGGCCTCGTTGAACAGGTCCCAGGCCGCCACCACCGGGCTCGAGCCGAACCGCCGCAGGAACTGATCCAGGGCCCGGAGGTAGCCGGCGCGCATGGCCGGGTGTCGGCCGTCCAGGGCCTCGAAGTGGAAGTTGCCGGGGCTGGAGCGAACCTCCTGGTCGAAGATGACCGCGATCACCTTCACGTGGTGGGCCTGGAACATGTCCAGCGCCTCCTGGAAGTTGCGCAGGGCGACGGGATCGAAGCGGACGAAGCCGGTCGACCGGTTCCAGACCATCAGCTGGTCGAGGCCGATGAAGATCCGCTGCACCTCGCCCAGGTGGTGGGAGACGATGAAGTCCAGGTCCTGCTGCAGCCGGGGCCGGACCTGTGGCCACACCCCTGGCCGCAGCCAGGACGTGCCCACCCAGTCGCCGTTCACCGTGTTCGGCTCACCGTAGTTCAGGCCCACCGTGGAGGGGAGATCCAGGGTCCTGGGCGACCCCGGCTGGCAGGAGCTGGGCAGGGGCAGCGCGGCGCTGGGTGGAGGCGACCCCGGTCTCGAGCACGCCGCCAGCCCGGCGGCGACGAGGGCCAGGAGCACGGCCCATCCCACCCGCCGACGCCGATGCCCCGCGCCCGGCCACCTCGGGCCGGCGGAGGTTCGGGAGGCAGCACCCCGCACCATCACCTCCCAGCCTAGGTAGGGCGGTCGGACCGCCCCCATGGGCACCTCGGCCCGGCCCACGGACCCCGGCCCAGGGCCATGGGCCGGCGTCCCGATCCCCCGGCGCCACCCTCAGGTCCTCTCGGCTCCACCCCCGTCGAGCGACACGACCGCCTCGGGCGGCACCCCGCCGGCCGGGGAGGCCCCGTGTCGGGCGGGCACGACGATCCCGGCCAAGCGGCCGACGGCCACGGCCACGTCGCCCAGGGCGGGCAGGGGGTCGTGCAGGTCCAGGACCGAGCGCGAGGTCGGTCCCAGGAAGGAGCGGGCGTAGGCCAGGGGCGAGAGCGTGCCGTTCCGCATCTCCACCAGGGCCGCCGGGAGGTCGGTGAGCAGACGCCGCCAGCGGTGGCCGTAGCGCAACCGGCACTCGGGGAGCGGTGCCCCGGTCGCCTCCAGGTACTGGAGGTAGGGCAGGTCCAGGCCGCAGTCCTGGCAAAGGCCGTGCCATCCCCAGGCCCGCGGGTTGACGTCCAGGACCTTGAACCGCCCCTCGCGGGGGTCGTGCTTGAACTCGACCTCCACCATGCCGGAGAGCCCCGCCCGTTCGATCAGCGCCAGCGCCGGCGGGATCAGCTCCGGCACCTCCACCGACTCCACGAAGGAGCTGCCCAGGCCGAAGTCGACCGGGAACTGCCGACGACGGCGGACGGTCATGGCTGCCAGACAGCGGCCGTCGCGACAGAAGGCGCCCACCGAGAACTGCGCGGTCCCGTCCCCGGGGATCAGCTCCTGCACCATCAGGCCCTCGCTTCCGACCAGGGCCGCCGCCGCCCGGTAGACGGCCAGGAGCTGGCCCGGGTCCCGGGCGGCGAAGGCCTTCTTGCGCACCGCCGCCTGGAGTGCGATCGAGTTGGCCGGCTTGACCACGACCGGGAAGGGGAGGTCGAGCGAGGCCAGCTCGTCGGCGCCGGACGGGTACCGCGTCCGGGGCGCGGGTACCCCCAGTTCTTCGGCCAGGGCGTACAGCCGGCGCTTGTCCTGGACCTCACGGACCGCCTGGGGCGAGGGCGTGGTCAGCGCGTAGAGGGCCTGGAACCGCTCTCGCCCCTCCGCCACCAGCGCCACCGTGTCGTCCGTCATGGGGAACAGCACCCAGCCCCGGAACCGCTCCCGACCCCACCGGACGAGGGAGGTGCCGAACTCGGGCGTGCCCATCGGCCCCCGCCAGCGGATGCGCGCGGCCAGGTAACGGGAGAACCACGCCGACCGGGGCAGGTTGTCGACCACCGCGCAGGGGATGCCGCGCCGGCCCAGGCTGCGCACCACGGCCAGCGCCCGGAAGTCGCTGCCCAGGACCACCGCGCCCGAAGGGGGGCTCACCGCCCCAGCGCCCTTTGCGCCACCTGTCGAGCCGCGGTGTCGGCGCCGGCGACGAAGCGACAGAGCGGCCCGAAGTCGCGCTCGGCCAGCGCCCCCACGAAGTGGAGACCGGGCACCGACGACTCGAACCAGCGGTTCAGCCGCGGCAGCGGCCCCTCGCTGGCGATGCGCGTCCGCAGGTCGGGAGCGAGGAACTCCAGGCGGTCGAGGTCGGGCCCGAACCCGGTGCCCAGCACCAGGTGATCGACCTCACGGACGTCGCCGTCGTCCAGGACCAGCCGCAGCCTCCGTCCCACCGGCTCGGCGCTCCGGACCTCGACCCCCTGGGTGACGTCGATCACGCCCTCCACCCGGGGTCGCAGCCAGGCCGCGCCCGCCGGCCGCACCGAGCGGACGGTGAGCGAGCGTCGCAGGCGGGCGGGCAGCCGCCGGAGCAGCAGCTGCCGGTCGACCACGCGGCTCACCCCCGCCGGGCCCACGTCGCTGGGGGCGTAGAGGAGATCGCGCACCAGGGGATGCAGCCGGTAGAGGCGACGATCGACCCAGGCCACCGGCCGGCGGGTGATGAGCTGCACCCTGGCCCCGGCCTCGTGCAGGAGGGCAGCCCACTCGAGCGCGCTCTGACCGGCGCCGACCACCGCCACCTCGCGCTCCCGGTACCGGCCCGGGTCGCAGCACTCGGAGGTGTGGCTGGCCAGCTCGGGCGGGAGCCCGCGGGCGAACCCGGGCAGGCGGACGAAGCGGCTGATGCCGACCGCGATCACGACCCGACCGGCCTCCACCGTGCGGTCGTCGGCCAGCTCGAGCCGGAACCCGCCCGAGGTCCGGCGGAGGCAGGTGACCCGGGTCTCGTCGACCGGGGGCACGGCCCGCTCCTGGAACCAGCGTGCGTAGTCGCAGAAGAGGCCGAGCGGGATGGGGTCCGGACGCGCCTGCCCGGTGGCGGCCAGGTACCGGTCCAGGCTGTAGGCACGGGCGGGATCGGACAGGCTCGATGCCGACCAGCTCGACTTGAGGCACATCCCGGCCGGCATCCGCCGCCAGAGCTCCATCGGTCGCCCGAAGAGCAGGACCGGCAGCCGGTGGGCGCGCAGGTGGGCGGCCACCGAGAGCCCGTAAGGGCCGGCGCCGACCACGACCGTGGTCGGGTGGGCACGATTCATGACTCTCCCTCCAGCATGAATCCGACGCGATCTCCCTCACCGAGCGAGGCCGGCGCGGGGCCTCGGGCCGCCGGACCCTCCGCTTGCTGGCCCGGCCCCTGCCCCGAGTCCGGCGGCCCGGGGGAGCCCGGCCGTCACCGGGCCGAGACGCCGGGCGGTGCGGCCTGCATCTCCCTCCCCGAGCCCGGGGGTGCCAGCCGGGGCTCGACCGGCACCCGGACGCCGCCACCGGCCAGCGAGCGGTCGGCGGCCTCGCAGACGGCGACCACCGCCAGCCCCTGCTCCCCGTCGCTCAGCGGCCGCTGACCGGTGCGCACGCAGTGCACGAAGTGCTCGCACTCCTGCCGCAGCGGCTCCCGCCAGTGGATGTACGGGATCACGATCTGGCCGTGCCGGTAGGCGAGCTCGAACTCCCCGTAGTTGTCGGTGCTGGGGTGGTCCACGCCGCTGTCGTAGACACGGAGTTTGGCCACCGGTGAGACGTCGTTGTACACGGCCATTCGGCGGTCGCCGACCAGGGTGAGACGACGCACCTTGTCGGGGTCGAGCCAGCTCACGTGGATGTGGGCGCTGGTTCCCCCGGAGAAGAGCACCTCCAGGTAGCAGACGTCGTGGACGTCGGGCTGGACGCAGGCGCTGCCCCGGGCGCTGACCTCCAGGGGCGTCTGCTCCAGCACGTACATCAGGATGGAGACGTCGTGCGGCGCCAGATCCCAGATCACGTTGACGTCGCGTTGGAAGACGCCCAGATTGAGCCGGGCGCCGTCGCCGTAGTAGATACGTCCCAGCTCACCCTCCTGGACCAGGCGGCGCAGCTCCCGCACCGCCGGGTTGTAGAGGAAGGTGTGGCCGACCATCAGGACCCGACCCCGCTCCCGGGCCAGCCGGAGCAGCTCCTGGGCCTCGGACACGCTGGCCGCCAGCGGCTTCTCCACCAGCACGTGCTTCCCCGCCAGCAGGGCCTCGCGCGCCAGCGCGTAGTGCGTCCGGATCGGGGTGGCGATGACCACGGCCTCGATCTCGCGCTCCAGCAGCTCCCGGTGGTCGGAGAAGAGCTGCACCGTCGGGTAGCTGCGCCTGACGTAGTGGAGCCGCTCCGGTCGCGGCTCGGCCACCCCGACCAGGTCCACCTCGGCCATGTCGTGGAGGTTCCGGACCAGGTGGGGGCCCCAGTACCCGCAGCCGACCACGCCCACCCGCACCCGCAGCGGCTGAACCCGGTGGCCATCGGTCCCGTTCGGCGCGTCAGGCTCCCTCGACACTTCGCAACCTCTCCGGCTCCATTCTCGGAAGCGGCCTCAACCCGCCACCATGGGCGTTGGCAACGGGGCGGCGCGGAAGTCCCAGACCCACACGGGCGGGTCACCCGGTTCGCCACGCCATCCGCCATTCCGGGAACGGGACCGCCGGGACGGATGTCCCATTGGCGCGAGCTCGACCGGCAGCGAAGCTGGTGGCGGGCCAGGGAACTTCACGAGGGTCGATGGCCTCACCCGGGCGAACGGTGCTCGAAGGCCCGGACGGCCCTCGCACTGGGGGGAAACCGCATGCCGGCGACGTACCGAAGGCGGCACGCCCGCTTCTATCGGGTCGTGTTGCCCATCTTCGTGGCCGTCAACCTGAGCCTGGGGGTGCTCCTGCTCGCCTCTCTCCAGGTCGGCGGCTGGTTGCGTTGGATGAGCCTGGGCAGCGGGGTGCTCTGCTGCGTGATCGCGGGCTGGCTCTCCGGCGTGGCCTGGTCCAGGTCGTACTGGTGCTCGGCCATGGAACGCCAGGTGGCGCGCTGGCACCGTGTGCTCGACGCCGTCTTCGGCTGGATCGAGGAGGCGCCGGTCCCGGTCGACGCGCTGCGGGCGCTGGAGCGGTCGCTGGACGAGACCCTGGTGCGCTGAGACCACCGCCGGGCCTCCGCCGCACCGGCCGGGGCCGTCAGGGGGCGCGTTCCAGGAGCACGACCGACTCGACGTGGTAGGTGTGGGGGAACATGTCCACGATCGCGGCCCGGCGGACCCGATAGCCACCGCGCACGAAGAGGGCCAGGTCCCGGGCCTGGGTGCTGGGTTCGCAGCTGACGTAGACGAGCCGCCCGGGAGCGAGGCGCAGCAGCTCGGCCACCGTGGCCGGGTCGCAGCCGGCCCGGGGCGGGTCCAGGACGGCCGCCTGGTGACGGTCGGTCCGGAGCCGACGCAACACCTCCTCGGTGCGGCCCGGCAGGGCCTTGAAGTTGTCCACGCCGTTGATCCGGGCGTTGAGCACGGAGAGACGCGCCGCCACCGGGTTCTCCTCGACGGCGGTGACCGAGCCGACCCGATCCGCCATCACCAGGCCGATGGTGCCGATGCCGGCGTAGAGGTCGAGCAGCGCCTCCGTCGGCTCCGGCCGCAGCATGTCGGCCACGACCCGGTAGAGCACCAGCATCTGGCGGTAGTTGGTCTGGACGAAGGTGTCGCTGCGCACGCGGAAGGTGAGACCGAAGACCTCCAGGCTCATGGAGTCGTCCAACAGGACCAGATCCGGGAGCAGCTCCGCCACCCGTTCCCCGAGGGCGGGGTCGGCCCCCGGGGGCGCGCCGCGGCGCTGCGCGCACCAGAGGAGCCCCCGGCCGGTCGGCTCCACCGTGAGCCTCAGGCTCTGGAGATCGCGCAGCCCGAGCTCGTCTGCCGCCTGCCGGAAGGCGCGCAGGGCGCGCTCGATGCGCTCGTCGTGGATGGGGCAGGTGCGCACCGGGAGCACGGCGTGCGAGCGCGGGCGGTGGAAGCCCAGCTCCAGCCGGCCGCCGCGGTGGCTGGCCTCGAACTCGCCCCGGATGCGGTAGCGCCAGGGGTCCGCCATGCCCAGCACCGGCGTGTCGGCGGGGAGACGGAGCCCGACCCCGCGCCAGGCGTCGTCGACCACCTGCCGCTTCAGCTCCAGCTGGCGGCGGTAGAGGGCGTGCTGCCACTGGCACCCGCCGCACTCGCCGAAGTGGGGGCAGCGGGGGGGCACGCGGTCGGGGGAGGGCTCCAGCACGCGTACCGTCCTGGCCAGCTCCAGGCCGCCCCGGCGACCGCCCGGCTCCACCTCGACCAGCTCCCCGGGGATGGCGTAGGCGACCAGGACCGGACGGCCCTCCCGGTGGGCGACCACCGTGCCCCCGTGCGCCGGGCGCTGCGGCCGCAGCACCACCGAGCCGGTCCCGCCCTCCCCTCCGTTCATCGCCGCCAGAACCCCGTCGGGTCGTGGTTGGGCTTGAAGCCCAGACCCTCGGCCAGCTGCGCCGCCAGCTCGAATCCGGACGCCACCCGCTCCGGGTCGTGGGCGTCGCTTCCGAAGGAGAGCGCCCGCCCGCCTTCCTCGACCCACCAGCGCAACACCACCGGGCCGGGGCAGAGCCCGCGCTCGGGCTCCATCCCACGCGTGGTGTTGACCTCCAGCACCAGCCCTCGGGCGGCGGCCGCCCGCAGGACGGCTCGGAACTCCTCCTCGTGGTCCCGCTCGCAGTAGCGGACCCGGGCGTGGGGCCAGTAGCGCTTGGGATAGTCCAGGTGGGCCAGCACTTCGAACCGCTGGTCGCTCTCCACCAGGGCCAGCACCTCGGCCAAGTAGGAGCGGAGGAGCTGCGGCGCCAGCTCCGGGGTGAGCAGCCCCTCCAGGCTCACGTCCATCAGCTCACCGTCCCGGGGGATGCAGTGAACCGAGCCCAGCACCCGGTCCAGCCTCCCCGCCGCCAGCACCGCCGCGGCTTCGGCGGGGAAGCGGTGAGGCTGTCCCAGCTCCACCCCGCTCAGGATGCGCAGGGAGGGGAAGCGCGCCCGGCAGCGCTCGAGGGCCTCGAGGTAGCCGGCGAGGTCCAGAGGGCGGTGGTCGGGGTAGCCCCCACCCACGAAGTCGGCGTGCTCGGTGAAGGCAACCGCGGGCAGGCCCAGCTCCAGCGCCCGTCGGCAGGAGGCCTCCATATCCCCTCGAGGCGCGTCCCAGGAGAACTGGCTGTGCAGGTGAAGGTCCGGCGGCGAGACGATGCGAGAAAGACTACCCGGCCCGGCCGCCATCCCAATGAGCGGCTCAGCGGCCCACCTGGGCGGCCATGAGCGGCTTGCCGCTCGGCCTCGACGAGCCGGGCGCCTGCTCCTGGGTGACGGAGACGACCTGCACCCCGGAGAGCGGGCGCTGGACCAGCACGTGGGCGTCGCCGCGAGCGTCGGGACGGACGGCGCCGGCCGACACCACCCGGCCCGATTCCAGGACCAGCCAGACCTCGTAGACCCGGCCCGGAGGCGGAGAGGGCAGGGCGCTGAAGCTCACCAGGGTGACCTGGCCCGAGTCCACCCCGGTCACGCTGCCCCGGGCCCCGGCCAGGGGCCCGGTTCCCTGCATGGCGTAGCTGGGAGGACGCCGGTCGAGCTCCTGCTGGAGATGGATGTTCCAGACCGCCGTGCCCGCCAGGCCGGCCAGCAGCGCCGCCGCCGCGGCCAGCGCCAGCCGATGGCGCCACCGGGGCCGCCGGTGGGGCCACCCACGCGCTCGCTCCGCCCCCCGGTCGGGCACCTTCGCCGCCGCGAAGGGCGGGGACGAGGCCGCCGCCTCCAGGATGCGCCGGCGCAGCCCGGGGGGTGGCGGTTGGCCGGCACAGCTCAGGGCCAAGACGTCGACCGCCTCTCTCAGCCGCCGGGCCAGCTCGCGGCAGCTCCGGCAGCTCCGGAGGTGGGCACGGACCGCCGCCCGCTCATCGTCGGGGCAGGCGCCGAGGAGGTAGGCGGCGACGGCGTCCTCCATGCCATCGTGGTCAGCCGTCATCGAGGAACCCTCTGCCCTGGAGGTACGAATGAAGCTTCTCCAGGGCCAGTCGCATGCGGCCCTTGACCGTGCTCAGCGGCACCCGGATCATCTCGGCGATCTCGCGATGGGAGTAGCCTCCAAAGTACGCGAGCTCGACCGCCTGGCGCTGCTCCGGCGGCAGGCTGGCCAGCGCCTCTTGGATCACCCCCCGCTGGATCGACTGGGCCACCTCCAGCCAGGGGTCGGCGCCGAACCCCTCGGCCTCGGTCTCGAGCGGGATCTCGCGCTCCTGGCGCTCGTGCGCGTTGCGGCCTCGCAGGTAGTCGATCGACCGGTTGCGGACCGAGGTGATGACCCAGGTGCGCAACGAGCCGCGATGGGCGTCGAACCGCGAGGCGCTGTGCCAGAGCTTGAGGAACGCGTCCTGGACCACGTCCTCTGCGCGCCCCGGGTCGCCCACGATGCGCAGGGCGACGGAGAAGGCCAGCGCTCCGTAGCGGTCGTAGAGGCGGGCCAGCGCCTCGACGTCCCCCGCAGCCAATCCTTCGGCGATGTCTAGATCGGTTTCACCCCCCATCAGCCTGACCGCCATGCCTGGGGTACGCAGCCGTCACCCCAGCCAGAAAAACGGTTGCTCAGCCCACGCTCACGATCCCAGCCGGCGTCGCAGCATCTCCGTGGCCAGCTTCATGTTGGCCCGGCCACCGGTGGCCCGCCGGACCTGCCCCAGCAGGGCCCCGATCGCCTGTGGTCGGCCGGCCCGAACGTCGGCCACGGCCTGCGGGTTGTCGACCAGCACCCTCTCGATGACCTCGGCCAGGGCCGCCTCGTCGCTCACCTGGGCCAGGCCCCGCTCGCGCACCAGGACCCCCGGCGGCCGGCCGCTGGCCTGCGCCTCCTCGAGCACCTGCAGCCCCTGCTCCCGATTGATGGTCCCCTCCACCACCAGGCGGATCAGCTCCGCCAGGTGCTCGGCCGGGAGGTTCGGCCGGGAGCCGATGATCCAGTTCGCCGCCTGCTTGGGGGGCGCCCCGGCCGCCACCGTGGCCTCGAAGAGGTCGGCGGTCGCCGCCTCCAGCGTGAGCTGGCCGGCGTCGAACTCGGGCAGACCGTACTGCTCCATCAGACGGCGGCGCCGGGCCGGCGGCAGCTCCGGCAGCGACGCCTGCAGCCGCTCCACCCAGGCAGGATCCAGCTCCAGCGGCGGCAGGTCGGGCTCGGGGAAGTAGCGGTAGTCCTGGGCGTACTCCTTGGTGCGCTGGGAGAAGGTTCGCTGCTCCGCCTCCGACCAGCCCCGGGTCTCCTGGACGACCACCCCGCCCGACTCCAGCAGCTCGATCTGACGGCGGATCTCGTGCTCCACGGCCCGCTGCAGGAAGCGGAAGGAGTTGAGGTTCTTGAGCTCGGTCTTGACCCCGAGCCGGGTCGAGCCCCGGGGCCGCACCGAGACGTTGGCCTCGGCCCGGAGCTGGCCCTTCTCCATGTCGGCCTCCGAGGCACCGATCGCCCGCAGGATCTCGCGCAGGGTGACGGCGTAGTCCCTGGCCTCCTCCGCGCTGGTGAGGTCGGGCTCGCTGACGATCTCCATCAGCGGGACCCCGGCCCGGTTCAGGTCCACCAGCGACTCACCGGCGGTCTCCAGCGCGTCGCCGGCGTGGAGCAGCTTGCCCGTGTCCTCCTCCAGGTGCACCCGGGTGATGCGCACGGTGCGCCCGCCCACCTCGAGCCGGCCCTCCCGCCCGATCGGCAGCTCGTACTGGCTGATCTGATACCCCTTGGGGAGGTCGGGGTAGAAGTAGTTCTTGCGGTCGAACCGGGTGTGGCGGGCGATCCGGCAGCCCAGGGCGAGCGCCGCCTTGACCGCCAACTCCACGGCCCGCCGGTTGATCACCGGCAGGACCCCGGGCAGCCCCAGACAGACCTCGCAGACGTTGGTGTTGGGCGGCGCGCCCAGGTAAGTCGCGGGACACGAGCAGAACATCTTGGAGCGGGTCGCCAGCTGGGCGTGGACCTCGAGCCCGATCACGGCCTCCCAGCGCGGGTCAGTCACGGGCCACCTCGTAGGCGCGCGCCACCCGCAGCGCGGTCGCGTCCTTCCACTGGGGAGCCAGGATCTGAAGGCCCACGGGAAGCCCCTCGGAGAGGCCGCAGGGCACGCTGACGCCGGGCAGCCCGGCCAGGTTGCCCCCCAGCGTGAGCACGTCGTTCAAGTACATGGCCAGGGGGTCGCCCAGCTTGGCCCCGAGCGGGAAGGCGACCACCGGGGAGGTGGCGCTGACGATCGCGTCGCAGTGCAGGAAGGCCTGCTCGAAGTCCCCGGCGATCAGCGTCCGTACCTTCTGCGCCTTCAGGTAGTAGGCGTCGTAGTAGCCGGCCGAGAGCGCGTAGGTTCCCAGCATGACCCGACGGCGCACCTCGGGGCCGAAGCCTCGACGACGCGTCCGAAGGTAGGTCTCGAGCAGGTTGTCCCCCTCCACCCGCAGCCCGTACCGCACCGAGTCGAAGCGGGCCAGGTTGGAGGAGCACTCCGCCGGGGCGATGATGTAGTAGGCCGCCAGCCCGTAGTCGGTGTGGGGAAGGCTGACCTCGACCAGCTCGGCCCCGGCCCGCTCCAGCACCAGCAACGCCCGCTCCACCGTGGCCTTGACCCCGGGCTCCATGCCCTCGACCTGGAAGTACTCGCGCGGCACGCCCAGCCGCAGGCCCGCCACGCCCGCCTCCAGCTCCGAGAGCACGTCCACCGGCCGGTCGGCGCTGGTCGCGTCACGGGGATCGGGGCCGCTCAGCGCCTGCAGCACGAGCGCGGCGTCGCGGACCCCGGTGGTGAAGGGGCCGATCTGGTCGAGGCTGGACGCGAAGGCGATCAAGCCATGGCGGCTCACCCGTCCGTAGGTGGGCTTCATCCCCACCACGCCGCAGAGGGCGGCCGGCTGCCGGATCGAGCCCCCGGTGTCGGTCCCCAGCGCGTAGACGGCCTCTCCCGAGGCCACGGCCGCCGCGCTGCCCCCGGAGGAGCCGCCCGGCACCCGGGAGGGGTCGTGCGGGTTGCGCGTCGGATGGTAGGCGGAGTTCTCGGTCGAGCTGCCCATGGCGAACTCGTCGCAGTTGGTCATGCCCAGGAAAACGCCCCCCGCCTCCCGCAGACGGGCGACCACGGTCGCGTCGTAGGGGGGGCGGAAGCCGCTCAGGATCTTCGAGCCGGCGGTGGTCTCCACCTCCTTCACGCAGATCACGTCCTTGATCGCCAGGGGGATGCCGGTGAGCGGGGTCACGCCCTCTCCCGAGGCCAGGCGCCGGTCCGCCTCCGCCGCCTGTGCCCGGGCCAGATCCTCGGTGACCCGAAGGAAGGCGCCGATCCGCGGCTCCTCGCGCTCGATCACCGCCAGGTGTCGCTCCAGCAGCTCGACCGCGCTCAGCTCGCGACGCCGGAGGGCGGCCTGGAGTTCCTCGATGCCGGCTACGGCTCCGCCTCCTGGATGGCCCCGACCACGAAGTACCCCTCTCGCGCCTCGGGGGCGTTGGTCAGCGCCTGCTCCTGGCTCAGGCCGGGTCGCGGCTCGTCCTCACGCAGGCGAGCCTGGAGCGGGACCGCCTGGGCGGTGGGGGGGATGGCCTCGGTGTCCAGCTCGCGCAGCCGGTCGATGTGGGCCAGGATAGCGCTGAGCTGGCCGGCGTAGAACTCCTCCTCGCCGGGCTCCAGCCCCAGCCGGGCGAGCATGGCCACGTGCCGAACCTCCTCGGCGGTGAGCATCACCGGCCGCGCCCCCTTCGCGCGGGCTCGACCGGCCTGACCTCGAGCGGCAGCGCTGAACCCAACCTCATGTCGAACCGAAGGCCAAGTATGGAGGAGCGGCAGGCCCGGGCGCAGCGCCCATCTCGGCTCCCGGGCCGCGGGTCAGGCCGGCGGCGCCGGCGCCGGTCCCCGGCCCGTCCGCCAGATGGCGTCGATGGCCAGCAGCCCCACCGGCAGGCCCACGCAGGTCAGGACCCAGGTCGCGCAGACCAGCGTGGCCAGGGGCCGCGACCAGGGCCGTCGGGCCCAGAGCCCGGCGGCGGCCACGCCGTGGGCCAGGCCCAGGACGGTCGCCAGCCCCGCCACCACGGCCGAGAGGGTGCGGACGGAGGCGCGGTCGGGACCAGCGGGGGCCGAGCGCACGGGCGCCAGGCCGGCCGCGACCACCCCGTAGACGACGGCGAGCAGGAGCAACCCCCCCACGCCGAACCAGAGCAGCACCAGCACCCAGAGCGGAGCCGACGACGATCGGGAGGCGGCGACCACGGTCGACAGCGGCCGGCCACAGCCGGCGCAGAAGCGCGCTCCCGCGGGCAGACCTCGGAGGCCGCAGAACCGGCACTCGATCCCGCGCTCGACCCCGCTCACGACGAGAGGCGCTCGATCAGGGCGAAGAAGTCGTCCTCGTTCAAGACCTCCACCTTGAGCCGCCGGGCCCGTTCCAGCTTGGACCCCGGCGACTCCCCTGCCACCACGTAGTCCGTCTTGGAGCTCACACTGCCGGAGGCGCGCCCGCCCAGCCTGGCCACCAGCTCCTCCGCCTCCGGCCGGGTCAGGCGACGCAGGCTGCCGGTGAACACGAACGTCCTTCCCGCCAGGGGGCCGGGCGTCCGGCGCTCCGCCGCCTGGGGCTCCACCCCCGCCGCCAGCAGCCGGTCCACGAGCTGGCCTCCCGGGCCGTCGAAGAAGAGCCGGATCTCCCGGGCCATGCTCGGCCCCACCCCTTCCACCGCCAGCAGCTCCTCCTCCGCCGCCCCGCGCAGCCGCTCCAGCGACCCGAAGTGCTCGGCCAGGAGCACGGCCGTGGCCTCCCCCACCTGGGGGATGCCGAGCGCGTAGAGGAACCGGGGCAGGGGCGGCCGCCGGCTCCCCTGGATCTGCCCGTAGAGGTTCCGAGCCGACTTCTCGGCGAACCGCTCCAGGCCCCTCAGGTCCTCCACGCTCAGACGGTAGAGGTCCGAGGGGTCCCGCACCAGGTCGCGGTCGAGCAGCTGCTGGATGGTGGAGGTGCCCAGGCCGTCGATGTCCATGGCCCCGCGGGAGGCGAAGTGACGCAGGCGCTCGAGTCGCTGGGCCGGACAGAAGGGGTTGATGCAACGGTGGGCCACGTAGGGCTCCTCACGCACCACCTGGCCCCCGCAGACCGGGCAGACGGCCGGCATCCTCCAGCCCGGCCGCGGGTCCTCGACCGAGACCACCTCCGGGATCACGTCCCCCGCCCGCTGGACGACCACCTTGGCCCCGACGTAGACGCCCTTCTGGTTCACCACCTGCTCGTTGTGGAGGGAGGCGTTGCGCACCGTCACCCCGCCCACGATCACCGGCCGCAGCTGCGCGACCGGGGTGAGGACGCCGGTGCGGCCCACGTAGCAGACGATGTCCTCCACCACCGTCTCGGCCTGCTCGGCGGCGTACTTGTAGGCGATCGCCCAGCGGGGCGAGCGGGCGACGAACCCCAACTCGACCTGCTGGGCGTGGTCGTCCACCTTGACCACCACCCCGTCGATCTCGAAGTCCAGCCGGTGCCGGTGCTCGCGCCAGTCGCGGTGGAACTCGATCACGGCCTCGATGGACTCGACCCGGACGCGGTGGGGACTGACGCGAAACCCCATGGCGGCCAGCGTCTCCAGCACTTCCCACTGGCTCCGGGCCGGGCCGGCCGGGTCCAGCGTGTACATGAAGGTCTGCAGGTTGCGACCGGCGGTGATCCGGGGGTCGAGCTGGCGGACGCTGCCGGCGGCCGCGTTACGAGGGTTCATGAACGGTTGCCGGCCGTTGGTCTCCATCTCCCGGTTGAGGCTCTCGAAGCTGGCGATCGGCATGTAGACCTCGCCCCGGACCTCGAAGCGCTCGGGCAGCCGCTCCGGGGCGGTGACCACCAGGGGCACGCTCCGGATGGTGCGGACGTTGGCGGTCACGTCCTCGCCCGTGACCCCGTCGCCGCGGGTGGCGGCCCGATCCAGCAGCGCCCGGTTCGAGCCCTCCTGACGACGGTAGGTGAGGCTGATGGCGAGGCCGTCGATCTTGAGCTCACAGACGTAGGCCACCCGCTCTCCGACCACGGAACGCACCCTGCGGTCCCAGGCCCGGATCTCCCCCTCGTCGAAGGCATTCTGGAGGCTGAGCATGGGCGAGAGGTGACGGACCTTCGCGAACTGCGAGCCGGGCTCCACGCTCACTCGCTGCGTGGGCGAGTCGGACGTGACCAGCTCCGGGTGCTGCTCCTCGAGACGCACCAGCTCGCGGAAGAGGGCATCGTACTGGGCGTCGGTGATCTCCGGATCGTCCAGGACGTAGTAGCGGTACTCGTGATACCGGATCTGCTGGCGCAGATCCTCCAGCCGTCGCCTGACCTCTTCGCTCATCTCCGGACCAGCGGGGCGAGGCTCCCGCTGATGATCTTGACGCCGGAGCGCTCGAAGCGGATCACGAGCTCCTCGTCGGTCCGGGTCAGCGTGCTCTTCATCACCACCCCCGGGCCGAAGATCGCGTGCTCGACCCGGTCGCCCGAACGGAACCGCTGCCGGGGCGGCCCGGCGACCGTGGGCTGGACCTGGCGCCGCACGAACCCATCTCGGCCGTCGCCCCCGGCTCGGGCTGGCACCGCGGGGGCCGCGCCCCGGCCCGGGGCCTGGAGGAGGTGGGGTGGGATCTCCTCCAGGAAGCGACTGGGCCGCGCCGGCTGCGACTGGCCGTAGAGGTGCCGCCGGAAGGCGCAGGTCAGGACCAGCCGGTCACGGGCCCGGGTCATGCCCACGTAGCACAGACGACGCTCCTCGGGCATCTGCTCCTGGTCGTCGAGCGCCCGCCGATGGGGCAGTAGGCCCTCCTCCATGCCCACCATGAACACCACCGGGAACTCCAGGCCCTTGACCATGTGGAGGGTGATCAGGGTCACCCCCTCGTCGCCCTCCACGTCGGCATCGACGTCGGAGCGGAGCGCGATCTCGGCCAGGAACTGCGCCAGGGCCTCCGCCCGGTCGGGGATGGCGTCGAACTCCGCCGCCAGGCCGCGCAGCTCGCGCAGGTTCTCCAGGCGCGCGTCCCCCTGAGGGGTGCCGTCCCGGTAGTGGGCCTCCAGCCCCATCACCTCCAGGACGTGGTCGATGAGCTGGCTCGGGGGGAGCGCCCCGAGCACGGCCCGGACCGACTCCAGCTGCCGGCGGAACCGTTCCAGGCCGGCCAGCGCCTGAGCGGGCAGGCCGGGGATGGAGCGAGGCTCGGCCAGGACCTCGAGGATCGAGGTCCCGGCCTCGGCGGCGCGCGCCATCACCGCCTCGACGGTCACCGGGCCGAGCTTGCGCCGGGGGACGTTCACCACCCGGGCGAAGCTCACCGCGTCGGAGGGGTTGTGGGCCAGGCGCAGATAGGAGAGGAGGTCTTTGACCTCGCGCCGCTCCCAGAAGCGCACCCCGCCCACCAGCCGGTAGGGGATGCGCCGGCGCCCGAAGACGTCCTCGAAGGCCCGGGATTGGGCGTTGATGCGGTAGAGCACCGCCATCTCGGCCAGGCGTCGTCCCTCGCGGCGCTGGAGCCGGGCGATCTCGTCGGCGACGAACTCCGCCTCCTCGATCTCGTTGTAGAGCTGGACCTGGACCACCCGCTCGCCACCGCGACGGTCGGTCCACAGCCGCTTCTCCGCCCGCTCGCGGTTGTGACGGATGACGTGGTAGGCGGCGTCCAGGATGGGCTGGGTGGAGCGGTAGTTCTGCTCCAGCCGGACCACCCGGGCCTCCGGGTAGTCCTTCTCGAAGTCGAGGATGTTGCGCACGTCGGCCCCGCGCCAGCCGTAGATGCTCTGGTCGTCGTCGCCCACCACGGCCAGGTTGCGGTGCTCGGCCGCGATCAGGTTGACGAATACGTACTGGGCGTGATTGGTGTCCTGGTACTCGTCCACCAGGACGTGGCGGAAGCGGTCGCGCCAGCTCCGCAGCGCCTCCTCGTCGCTCTGCAGCAGGCGCACCGCGTCCACGATCAGGTCGTCGAAGTCCAGCGCCCCCGTCTCGCGCAGGAGACGCTGATAGCCCTGGTAGCAGCGACGGACGATCTCGTCCAGGAAGCTCCGGTTGGGATACCGCTCCGGGTCCACCAGCTCGCTCTTGGCTCGGGAGATGGCGGCGGCGACGGCGGCCGGCGGATAGCGCTTCGGGTCCAGACGCAGGCCGTCCATCACCCGCTTCAGCGCCGCCCGGCTGTCGTCCTCGTCGAAGATGGAGAAGGTGCGGGGCACGCCGATGCGCTCGCCGTCCCGCCGGAGCATGCGCACCGCGGTGGCGTGGAAGGTGCCCACCCACATGCGCTCCGCTCCCGGCACCAGACGAGCGACCCGGTCTCGCATCTCCCGCGCCGCCCGGTTGGTGAAGGTGACCGCCAGCAGGCGGTCGGGCCAGACCCGGCGCTGGGCGATCAGGTTGGCGATCCGTGCGGTCAGGACCCGGGTCTTGCCGCTGCCCGCCCCGGCGAAGATCAGCAAGGGTCCCTCCAGGTGCTCCACGGCCTCGCGTTGCGCGGGGTTGAGACCCGCGATCAGCTCCTCGAGGGCGGTCCGCTGGAGAGGGGGCGGGGCCATGGCATGGTGAGTTTACGCAGGAGGCCCCCGCCGACTCGGCGGCGCGCCACCCCGGCCACGCCGGTCCCCGGGCCGCGCCAGGCCGCACCGGTCGGAGCCGTGGCGGGGATGGCGGGGCGGGTGCGGTGGGCGACGACGATCCCGACCACGGAGGCCGCGCACCTGGCCACGACCAGCCCGACCGCCGAATACCCGCGGAACCGAGCTTCGAGTGCCTCGGCAGCCCCTGCTGGCGTATGGTTCTGCACGATGTCGTCGCCGTCCCACCCCGGGCCGGCCGCAGGCCGGGCGGCCGGCCTCCCGCACCCCGCGCCGCGGCCGCAGGCGCGCCGGTGAACGTCGCCCTGCCCCTGGCCTCGGCCCTGACCTCGTTCGGCTTCGCGGCGCTGGTCGGCGGCCGCTGGTGGCGGCGGCGGCGCGCCTACCGGCTGGTCTGGTCGCTCGGTCTGCTCTGGTACGGCCTGAGCACGCTGGCCGAGGCCCTGGGCTCGGCCCTGGGCTGGAAC
>DASRBU010000589.1:0-15756 GCA_035653475.1 Candidatus Dormiibacterota bacterium
GTTGCCGGTGGGTTCGTCGGCGATGAGCAGCGGCGGCTGCCTGACCACGGCCCGGGCGATCGCCACCCGCTGCTGCTGGCCGCCCGAGAGCTGGTCCGGGAAGGCGTCCGCCTTCTCACCCAGGCCGACCGCCTCCAAGGCGTCCAGGGCCCGGTCGTGGGCCTCGGCCTCCGTGACCTCGAGGTCCGTCACCCGCAGGACGAAGGCCACGTTCTCCAGGGCCGTGAGGCGGGGGAGGAGCTTGTAGTCCTGGTAGACCACGCCCACCCGGCGGCGAAGCTCCGGGACGCGGGCGGATCGCAGGGAGTGGACGGGCAGCCCGTCCACCCAGACCTCGCCGCTGCTGGGACGGATCTCCCGGTTGATCAGCCGCAGCAGCGTCGTCTTCCCGGCGCCGCTGGGCCCGACCAGGAACACCAGCTCTCCCGGCCGCAGGGCCACGTTCACGTCATCGACCGCCACCACCTCGCCGTAGCGGTGGGTGGCTCCGATGAGCTCGACCAGCGCAGGCAACGCCGCACAGGGTAGCGCACCGGGGCGGTGTCATGGGAAGGGGCCTCCCGCCCTTGGGCGACGCTCCTCCGGGACCGGCTACGCTACCAGCGTGCCCATGGCCCCAGCCGCCCTCGTCCCCTCCCGGGAGGGGACGCCACCCCCGTGCCGGCGCCGGCCATCGGCGGTCCCCGGCCGGACGGGAGGGCCGGCCATCGGCGGGCTCCGGCCGGCCGCCCGTCTCCGATCCACCTCGGCTCCGGGATGCTGACGCGCCGCCGGGCGCTGGCCACGACCCTGCTGATCGCGGCGGTCGGATTCCAGCTCCGGTCGGTGGTGCTGGCGGTGCCGCCGGTGCTCCCGACCCTGCGCGCCGACCTTCGCCTCAGCTTCACCCAAGCCGGGGCCCTGACCTCCATCCCCGTGCTCTGCCTGGGGCTGGCAGCGGTCCCGGGCGCCTTCCTCGTCAACCGCTACGGCGCCCGCTCCGTGGTGGGACTCTCCACCCTCGGCCTCGGGGCCACGGCCCTGCTGCGCCTGGCCCCGCCCGAGCCGGCCACCCTGTACGTCTTCAGCGCCCTGATGGCGCTCTGCGTGGCCGTCGCCCAGCCGGCCATGAGCGTCGCGGTCCGGGTCTGGTTCCCGGACCGGGTCCAGCAGGTCAGCGCCGTCTTCGGCACCGCCCTGGGAGCCGGCGGGCTCTGCGGGGCGACCTTGAGCGCCGGCCTCCAGGCTCTGGCCGGCTGGCGCGGCACCTTCGTGGTCTGGTCGACGGTGGCCCTGGCCACGGGCCTGGTCTGGCTGGTGGGTGCGCCCGCCCCGGGCGCCGGGCGGGACCCGGAGCCGACCGGCCTGGGCAGCGCGCTGGCCGACCCCACCGCCTGGCACGTGGCCGGCCTCTTCGGCTTCCAGAGCCTGGTCTTCTACGGCTCCGCCTCCTGGATCCCCTTCGAGCTGCGGGGCGCCGGGCCGGGCCGGCTCTCCCTGGTCATGCTCCTGCTGAGCCTGAGCACCCCGCCCCTGGGCATGCTCCTGATGGGCCTGCGCTGGCCCTGGGCCCGCTCCCGGGCCTTCTACACCGTCGCCGGCCTGCTGGCCACGCTCGGCGCGGCTGGCTTCGCCCTCGGGCTCACGGCCCAGGCCTGGCTCTGGGCGGCGACGCTGGGGACGGGCACGGCCATGTGCTTCCTCGGCGCCAGCGCCCTCCCGGCCCTGTTCGCCCGCCCCGGCCAGGTGGCCGCCTACGCCGCCCTGGTGCTGACCGTCGGCTACGCCATCTCCTTCGTCGGCCCCCTCCTGGGTGGCCTCCTCCTCGACCACACGCGGGCCGCCACCAGCCCCTTCTGGCTCATGACCGCGGCGGCGCTGGCCCTGATCGGGCTCGGCCTGAGCCTGCCGCGCCGGGCGGACGGCGCCGAGCCCGCGGGCGCCGTCCACGGCCGAGGGCCGGCCCCGGCTACCCGCGGGCCCGGAGCTCCACCCGACGGATCTTGCCGCTGATGGTCTTGGGCAGCTCGGGGACGTACTCGATCTCGCGGGGGTACTTGTAGGGGGCCGTGACCCGGCGCACGTGCTCCTGCAGCTCGCGGGTCAGCTCCGGCGCGCCCTGGCGGCCGGGCGCCAGCACCACGAACGCCTTCACGATCGTTCCCCGCATGGGGTCGGCCTTCCCCACCACCGCCGCCTCCGCCACGGCCGGATGCTCGACCAGCGCGCTCTCGACCTCGAAGGGCCCGATCCGGTAGCCGGCGGAGATGATCACGTCGTCGGCCCGGCCCACGAACCACAGGTAGCCGTCCTCGTCAGCCACGGCCCGATCGCCGGTCACGTACCAGTCGCCGCGCTGGCAGGCGGCGGTGGCCTCGGGGTTGCGCCAGTACTCCCGGAACAGCCCCACCGGCCGCTCCGGGCGGATCCGAACCGCGATGTCGCCCTCGGCGCCGGGCGGCAGCGGCCGGCCCTCCTCGTCGATCACGGCCAGGGTGAAGCCCGGCGAGGGACGGCCCATGGAGCCGGGCCGCACCTCGAGACCGGGGAAGTTGCCGCAGATCAGGACGGTCTCGGTCTGCCCGTAGCCGTCGCGGACCACCAGGCCGGTGGAGCGTCGCCAGCTCTCGATGACCTCGGGGTTCAGCGGCTCCCCCGCGCTCACGCACCAGCGCAGCGAGGGGAAGCGACGTCGGGACAGGTCCTCGAGCACCAGCATCCGGTAGGCGGTGGGCGGGGCGCAGAAGGTGGTGATGGGGTAGCGCTCGAGCAGGTCCAGGGTGGCGGAGGCGTTGAACCGGCCCCGGGCGTCCTCCACGAACAGCGCCGCACCCATGTTCCAGGGTCCGAAGAGGGAGGACCAGGCCGCCTTCGCCCAGCCCGTCTCGGAGAGGTTGAAGTGCAGGTCGTCGGGGCGCAGGTCCAGCCAGAAGCGTCCCGTGATCACGTGGCCGATCGGGTAGGAGGCATGGGTGTGGAGCACCATCTTGGGGTTGCCGACCGTGCCCGAGGTGAAGTAGATGAGGGCGGGATCGGCGCTCGCCGTGTCCACCTGGTGGGGCTCGCCGGCGGCGGCCAGCTCGGCCTCGTAGTCGCGCCAGTCGCCGCCCGCCTCCCCGCCCACCTGGATCAGCGCCCGCAGCGAGGGGCAGTCCGCCCTGACCTGGTCGACCCTGACGGCGCCCTCGGCGTCGGTCACGTAGGCCACCCCCTCGGCCATGGTGACCCGGTAGTGGATGTCCTTGGGCGTGAGCAGGACCGTGCCCGGCACCGCCACCGCCCCGGCCTTGAAGCAGCCCAGGAGGACCTCCCACCACTCCGGCACCCGCGGGAGCTGGACCATCACCCGGTCCCCGGGGCGGACGCCCAGCCGTTGCAGGGCGGCCGCCACCCGATCCGAGCGCTGGTGGAAGTCACGGAAGGTGATCCGGCGCTCCCTTCCGTCCCCGCCCAACCAGAGCATGGCCAGCTTGTCCGGGTCCCGGGCCCACCGTCCCACCACGTCGCGGGCGAAGTTGAACCGCTCCGGGACCTGGAGCCGGAAGCTCCTGACGGTCTCCTCGTAGTCGGTCAGGTTGTGCTGCTGGGTGGCCACGCTTCATCCTCCTCAGGACGGTCCCGCCCGAGCCCGCGCAGCTCCAGGGTGGCGCCGCCCACCGTGGTGCGGCGGCCCTCGGGGTCCTCCGTCCACAGCTCCAGCTCGACCCTCTCCCCCTCGACTGCCTTGACCACCCCACGACAGCGGAGGGGGCGTCCGGGGAGGTCGAGGCCGCGGTAGCTGACCTCGAGGCCGGTGAGACGGCCCCGCTCGCCCGCCCAGGAGGTGACGACCTGAGCCAGGAAGGCGGCCTTCAGGAGCCCGTGCAGGACGACCCCGGGCAGCCCCGCGGAGCGCGCGAACTCCTGGTCGTAGTGGATCTCGTAGAAGTCGCCGGAGGCGCCGGCGTACTGGACCAGCTGGCGAGTGGTGGGGTGCTTGACCAGCTCGGGCAGCTCCAGCCCCGGCCGCAGCTCGGGCCCGCTCACCGTCGAATCCTCGTGCCCCGGACCCGCACCGCGACCCGGCCGTGCTGGTTGACGTACTCGGTCTCGAAGACCAGGAAGAGGAGGTCGCCGCTCCTCCCCCGCTTCTCGTACGCGTCCACCAGCCGGCTCCGGACCCGGATGGTGTCCCCGACGCGGACCGGTTCCAGGTACTCGAAGCGATCGCCGCCGTTGAGCCAGCCCTGCCCGTACTCCAGCGCCTCGGGCAGCTCGGGCGTCTCCGCACCCAGGGCGACGACGAAGGTCGGCGGCGCTTGCTCGCGCCAGCGGGGGTCCCCGTCCCCGATCGCCTCGCAGAAGCGGCGCACGTGCCCGGCCTCGACCACGTGCACGCTCTCCACGCCCTCCCGGCCCAGTCGGGTCCGGAGGCGCTCGACCACGCCCGGCGGGGCGCCCTCCGGGCTCATCGTCCGCGCGGGAGACCGAGCACGCGCTCGGCGATGATGTTGCGCTGGATCTCCGAGGACCCGGCGTAGATGGTCTCGGCCTGGGCCCACATCCAGGCCAGCTGCCACCGCCCCTCCTCGATCGCCCAGGGGGACCTCGGCCCCAGCGCGCCGTAGAGCCCCTGGACGGCGACGGCCGTCTCCTGGATGCGCTTGTCCATCTCGCTCCAGTACAGCTTGGTCAGGCTGGCCTCCGGCCCCGGCACCTGGCCGTGCTGGGCCCGGCTCAGCGCCCGCAGGCCGTTGACCCGGAAGACGTGGGCCTCGATCCGCGCCTGGGCCACCCGCTGGCGGACCAGCGGGTCGCCGCCCAGGCCCTGGCGGCGCGCCAGGTCGGCGAGCGCCTCCACCGCGCGCTCGAAGCGCGGCGCGTTGGCCAGGCCGCTGCGCTCGAAGCCGAAGGTCGACATGGCCATCTTCCAGCCCTCGGTCGGGCCGCCGACCAGGTCGCGGTCCTCGACCTCGGCCTCGGACAGGAAGATCTCGCAGAACTCCCCCGTGCCCGTCATCTGGACGATCGGCCGCACCTCCACCCCCGGCTGGTGCATGTCCACCAGGAACATGCCGATGCCGCGGTGGGGCGGTGCCGCCGGGTCGGTGCGCGCCAGCAGGAAGCTGCGGTCGGCGTAGTGGGCGCCGCTCGACCAGGTCTTCTGGCCGGTGATGACCCAGCGCCCGTCGCGTCGCTCGGCCCGGGTCTGGAGGCCGGCCAGGTCGCTGCCCGCGTTGGGCTCGCTGAATCCCTGGCAGAAGATCAGCTCCCCGGAGAGGATCTTCTCCAGGTAGGCGCGCCGCTGCCACTCGCTGCCGTACACGCTGAGCAGGGGCGCGAGCAGGGTCACCCCGAGCCGGCCCAGGATGGGCGGAGCGCCGGCCCTGGTCAGCTCCTCGTCGAAGATGGCCCGCATCACCGGGGTGGCGCCACGGCCGCCCTGCTCGCGCGGCCAGGCCAGCTTGAGCCAGCCACCCTCGTAGAGGCGCCGCTGCCACTCCCGCTGGATGCGCTCGTCCTCCTCCTCCCGATATCCGCCCACGCCCCGGTGCCGCCAGCCCTCGGGCAGGTTCGCGTCCAGCCAGGCCCTGACCTCGGCCCGGAACGCCTCCTCTTCCGGCGTGAAGCTGAGATCCATGTGGGGCAGGCTAGCACCGCGCGGTATGAATGGGACATGGCCTCCTACGTCATCTGCGGCGCCTGCGGCGCCCTGCTCGACCACCCGGGTGCCACCTGTCGCGCCTGCGGCTCGCGGCCCGCGGGCACGCCCCGGAGGCAGGCCGGTGGCAAGAGCCCGCTGCTGGCGGCGCTGCTGGGCGTCGTCCCCGGTCTCGGTCACCTCTACGCCGGCGAACGCCGGAAGGGCCTCGGGATCATGGCCGCCGTGGGCCTGATGGAGCTGGTGGGCCTCGACCTGGACCTGAGCCTGATCGGCACCGTGCTCGGGGTCCCGGCCGAGCTCGGCGGCCTCGGGCTCTGGATCTACAGCGTCGTCGACGCCTACCACGCCGCCCGCCGGGCGGGATAGGGCCCGGCGGGCGCGGCCCTGCCCTCAGGCGGCCGCGGCGACCCCGCGCCGAGCCAGGTTGCGAAGCCCAGCCCGGGCCAGCTCGTGGGCGGGGTTGGCCCTCCGACTCACGTACCGGACGACGCGGTGTCCGCGTCGGATCCTCTCCCGTACCTCGTGCAGGGCGGCGCGAAACGTCTCGCTGGCGGGCAGCCGACTGCGCACGACCGGGGCACAGTCGGTGCGCACCACCACGCGATGCAAGGGCCATCTCGCCGCCGCCAGCTCCAGCGCGGCGGCGCACACGTGAGCCTCGAGCTGGGCGGACCCGCCCTCGTGCGCGAGCCCGAAGGACTCCGTGTAGACGGCCCGGCCTCTAACGAAAACGGCCAGGCCACATCCGGCCCGGCCGTTCCTGTCGAGTGCCGCATCGACGTAGATAACGAGACACTCTCGCAAGGGCTCCACCCCCTGATACGCAGCACTGACCCGATTCTAGCGCCCGTGCCCCGGCCCCCCGATCGCGCTCGATGGCATCCCCGCCCTCAGCGGTACCGCCGGGCCCGTTGCCGCAGTTGGGCCACCACCTCGGCCGGCGCCTTGGCGGGCGAGCCGCAGTCCAAGGGCGGGACCGGGTCGTACTCGATCTGCAGCTGGATCTCGCACGCCACCTGGTCGCCGGCCAGCCGACGCACCAGCTCCAGGGCGAGGTCGACGCCGGCGGACACACCGGCGGCGGTGGCGAACTTGCCGTCGAACACGACCCGTTCCTCGCTCACCTCGACGCCGAAGCTCCGAAGGGCGTCCCGGGCCAGCCAGTGGGTCGTCGCCCGCCGACCTTTCAGCACACCCGCCTGTGCCAGCAGCAGCGCTCCCGTGCACACCGAACAGATCCACTGCGCGGTCTGTGTGCAGGAGCGGATGTACTCCATGAGCAGGGTGTGCTTCATCAGCGAGAGCTGGCCGGGACCCCCCGGCACCAGCAGCACGTCGAGGAGAGGCGCTTCCGCGAACGACACCGTGGCGCCGATCTCGATCCCCCCCTGGGCCTGCACCGGGCCCGGCCGTGTCCAGATCAGGTGGGTGTGCGCGTTCGGGATTCGAGCCAGCACCTCCCATGGCCCGATGAGATCCAGCGGCGTGTGGCGCGGATACACCAGGAGCCCGATGTCCAAACCGACATCATTGTCGCGCGTTGGCGATTGCGCGGTCATCGGGGGAGGCATCGCCGGCTGCACGATCGCCTACGAGCCCTCGCGGAGGGGGCTGCGGTTTGCCGTGTTCGAGCGGGGCTGGCTCGCCTCCGGTGCCTCGGTCCGGAACCTGGGGCTGCTGGTGAACCGGGTCGACCCCCGGCGCTGCGCATGATGCGCACCGCCCCCGAGCGCTATCGGGAGCTGGAGCCTCTGGCGCCGCTGGCGCTTCGCCCTCGCCCCCAGCTCCTGCTGGCCCCCCATCCCGCCCAGCCCACGCTGGCCGAGCAGCACGCGCGGGCCCTCCGCGGCGCCGGCCTGGAGGCGGACCTCCTCGACGGCCGCCACCCGCGCCGCGAGTGGCCTGCCCTCGCCCCCGACATCGCCGGCGGTCTCCTGGTCGGGGAGTCGTGGCTGCTCGACCCGGCGGCAGCGACCCCGGCCTTCGCCGCGGCCGCCCGCGAGGCCGGGGCCAGGACCGAGACCGGGGTCCGGGTGGTCGCGGTGCGGCCCGACCTGGTGCTCACCGATCGCGGCCGCATGGCCGCCGAGATGGTGGTGGCGGCGGGGCCCTGGCCGCCGGACCTGGTCCCGGGCTTGCCCATCAGCGCCGGGCGCGGCTGGCGGCTACGGGCGGCGCCGCTGCCGGGGCCCATCCCCTGGGTGGTGGAGGAGATGTCCTGGCCGGCCCAGGACCAGCTGGGCCGCCTCGCCCGCCCCCTCACGCTGGGCGAGCTGGTCTCGGGCGGGCGACCGGAGCCGGCGGCCTCCGCGCTCGCCGCCGCCCCGCTCCCGGGCGGGGAGGCGCTGATCGGCACCTCGCTCAGCCCCTCGCTCCGCGACGCGGTCGAGGGCGCCGGGATGCCCCGGCTGATCGCCGAGCGGGCGCTGCGCTGCTCGCCCGGGCCGGGCCAGCTGCCGGTGGTGGCCGCCTGGAGCGGCCTTCGCCCCATGACCCCCGACGGCTGGCCGGTGGCAGGCCGCACGGCCAAGGGCATCTGGGTGCACGGCGGCCAGGGCTCGATCGGCATGCAGGTGGCCCCCGCCATCGTCCTCTGGTTGGCCGAGCCCATCCTCACCGGCGAGGGCGGAGAGGCCTTCTCCGGGCTGGGACCGGAGCGCTTCCGGCCCCAGGCCCCGGCGGCGCGGTCGCAGCGGGAGGCTCAGCGGGACTCCGGCTCGGGGACCTCATAGGCGAGGGCGTGGTGGCCGCCGTCGGCGTGGATCACCTCACCGGTGGTGGCGGCCAGGTAGTCGCTGAGCAGCGCGCACACCGTCCGGGCCACGGGACGAGGGTCGCCCGCGTCCCACCCCAACGGTGCCCGTCGCGCCCAGGCGCCCTCGATCTGGTCGAAACCCGGCACCCCGCGGGCCGCGAGCGTGCGCACCGGCCCGGCCGAGACCGCGTTCACCCGGATGCGGTAGCGTCCCAGGTCCCGGGCCAGGTAGCGAACCACCGCCACCAGCGCCGCCTTGCTCACCCCCATCCAATCGTAGGAGGGCCAGGCCTGACGCGAGTTGTCGAAGTCCATGGCCACGATGGAGCCGCCGTGCTCCCGCATCGCCGGCAGCAGCCCGACCGCGATCTCCTTGAGGGAGAAGGCGCTGACCTGCAGGGCCGTGGACGCGCTCTCCCAGGGCGTGGTCAAGAATCGTCCCCCCAGGGCGTCCTCGGGCGCGTACGCGATCGAGTGGACCCACCCGTCCAGGCGCCCCCAGCGCCGGAGCAGCTCCTCCCCCACGGCCAGGGCGTGCTCGGGCCGGGTGGCATCCAGCTCCAGCACCTCCGGCGTGACCGGGAGCCGCCTGGCGACCGTACGGGTCACGCTCATCACCCGCCCGAAGCTGGTGAGCACGACCTCGGCGCCGGCCCGTTGCGCCTCCTCGGCCACGGCGTAGGCGATGCTGCGCCGGTCGAGCACCCCGGTGACGAGCAGCTTCTTCCCCTGGAGCAACATGGCCGCTAGGGTAATGGAGCCGGGCCGGGCAGGGCCGTGGCTCAGCCCGGCTCGGGGCCCGTCGCCACCGGGGCTCCGGGCCGCGCCGACCAGTCGCTCCAGGAGCCCGGGTAGAGCCGTGCCCCGGGCAGGCCCGCCAGCTCCAGGGCCAGCAGGTCGTGGCAGGCGCTCACGCCCGAGCCGCAGTAGACCACGACCTCGGTCGCGGGGCCGACCCCCAGCCTGAGGAACCGCTCCCGCAGCTCCGGAGGGGGCTTGAAGCGAAGGTCATCGCTCAGGTTGTCGCGGTAGTGGGCGCTCCTCGCCCCCGGGATGTGGCCGGCCCTGGGATCGATGGGCTCGAACTCGCCTCGATACCGCTCCGGGGCTCGGGCGTCGAGCAGGACGGTGCCCCGGGACAGGGCCCGTACCGCCTCGTAGTCCAGCCGCATCCAGCGGCGCGGCTCGCCGGCCGTGAAGTCGCCCGGGGTGGGGATGGTGGGCTCGGTGACGAGCCCGCCCCTCCAGGCCTGGAGGCCGCCGTCCAGGACGGCCACGGCATCGTGCCCGAAGTAGCGCAGCATCCACCACAGCCGGGCCGCCACCGCTCCACCCTGGTCGTCGTAGACGACCAGGGTGGAATCGCGACCCACGCCGGCAGCCCGCATCGCGCGCGTGAACGCCTCCGGCTCCGGCAGCGGGTGACGGCCGGCGCCGGGCCCGGTGCCGGTCACCTCCTCCAGGTCCACGAAGACGGCGCCGGGGAGGTGCCCCGACGCGTAGGCCGCCCGGCCGGAGCGTCCGTCCAGGTACCAGCGGAAGTCGACCAGGCAGAGCCAGGGGGCGGCGAGGTGCTCGGCCAGCCAGCTCGCGTCGACCAGGGGTCCAGAGGTCCGCATCATCCCGATCATCCTGTCATCAACGGCAGCCGTGGAGCACGATCGGGAGGGGAGCCGGGAGGTCGCCGCCGGCCCGGCCCGCGGTCGTGGGGCTCCCGCCGGCTCAGGCGCCGTAGCGGCGGGCCAGCCCCTCCACGAAGCCCGCGACCCGGTCGGCGAGGGACCGGCCCTCGATCTCGAGCACGTTCTCGGCGTTGCGTTCGCCACCGCGGGAGAAGTTGTAGCTGCCCAGCAGGGCGGTGTCGTCGACGACCAGGCACTTGGCGTGCATGAGGTCGCGCTCCGCCCCCAGGCCGTAGGGCGCCGACCGCTTGCCTCCCCAGCGCCCCCGGCCGCGGAGCGCTTCCCAGGCCTCGAGCTTCCATCGCGAGGCAGGGGCACGGGCCCAGCGGGCGGCGATCCCCGCCATCAGGGTGGCGTCGACGCACCCGCACAGGTCCAGCCCGGGCCGAGCCGCGGCCGCGGCCAGCGCCGCCAGCACCGGGGGCGAGGTGAGCACCGGGGAGCAGAAGCGAACCCGCCGCTGCGCCGCCTCGATCAGCTGCACGATCTCCCCGACCAGGTCTTGGGCCTGACCGGGGGTGAAGAAGGCCCGCACCCGATGCTCCGGGTCGACCCTGGCCCAGGCCGAGCGCGGCCGGAGCCCGGAGCGCCGCACCGAGCGCGTCTCCCACAGCTCCTCGAAGTTCTCCTGGTAGGCGAGGGCCAGGGGCTCGCAGACCACCCGCACGATGACGTTCTCCTCCCGCGACCAGGCGTGCTCGGTCCAGTTCGCGGACCCGGTCCAGACCGCGGCCCCGGGCCGGCCGGCGTCGGCCACGGCGTACTTGTGGTGCATGAGCCCCGATCCCCCGGGAACCGACCGGCTCGGCACCCGCAGTCGGCGCAGGAGCTCACGGTCCACGAAGGCCGGGAAGGGCAGCTCGGCCCGGGCCGACACCTCGGAGGCGAGCGCGGCCCGCGGCCGGGGACGGGGCGGGTCCTGGTTGAAGAGGAGCCGCACCGCCACCCCTCGGGCCCGGGCCCGCTCCAGGGCGACGCAGAGCAGCCGGCCCGAGGCGTCGTCGAGCTTCAGGTCGTAGATGGCCAGGTCCAGGCGGCACCTGGCCCGGGCGGCGTGGGCGGCGAGGAGCCGGGCCACGGCCGACGGCCGCTGACCGCCGTCGGTCAGGAAGCGGACGTCGAGCGATCCCGGCCGGCCCGGGGAGGACGGAGGCGAGGCTATGGCAGCTGGACCCGGGGCGCGACCGCGGGCCGCCCGGAGGAGGCGGCCAGCTCGGCCGCCTCCTCCGGGTCGTCGGTCACCGTCAGCAGCCGCAGGTCGGCGGTGGAGATCATCCCCTCGCTCAGCGCGCGGTCGCCCAGCCAGCGCAGCAGACCATCCCAGTAGTCGCTGCCGAAGAGGACGATGGGGAAGTGGTCGATCTTCCCGGTCTGGGCCAGCGTCAGCGCCTCGAAGAGCTCGTCCAGGGTTCCGAACCCCCCCTGGAAGATGATGAAGCCGCGCGCATAGCGCACGAACATGGTCTTGCGGACGAAGAAGTGGCGGAACTCGATGCCGACGTCGACGTACTCGTTGAAGGGCTGCTCCTCGGGCAGCTCGATGTTGCAGCCCACGGAGAGCCCGCCGGCCTCATGGCAGCCCCGGTTGACGGCCTCCATCAGCCCGGGGCCGCCCCCGGTGATCACGGCGAAGCCACGGTCGGCCAGGGCCCGTCCCACCTGTCGGGCCCGCTCGTAGGTCGGATGCCGCCGGTCGAGGCGGGCGGACCCGAAGCAGGTCACCGCCGGGCCGATCTCGGCCAGCAGGTCGAATCCCTCGACGAACTCGGAGACGAAGCGCAACACCCGCCAGGCGTCCTGGTGGCGCTCGTCCGAGAGCAGGGCTCGGTCGGCCGGCTGCCGGGATCGGGCAAGTGGCAGCCCCGCCGATCGGCGTCGCTCGCGCATGAGGAACCCTAGTGTAAGAGCGCCGCGGCACCGCCGCCGGAGCCGGCTCTGACCCGCCCGACCGGAGCCCTCACCGCCCACAATCGAGAGGAGGAACGGCGGCCGACGCCGTCTTGCCCTGGACGAGAACCGTGCCCGAACCGCGCCCTCCCGCCTCCCCGGCTCGGGCGTCGATGGTCGACGCCTATGCCCAGGTCTTCGTCCGTCTCTCCCCCCGCTACCCACGTCCGGTCAGCGAGGTCCATCCACCCGGCCGGGAGGCCCGGGCCGAGCAGCTGCTGACGGCCATGGACGGGGCCGGCGTGGGGCAGGCGGTGGTGGCCGCCCTCTCCACCGAGGACGAGTATCTGCGGGAGTGCCTGGCCGCCCACTCCGACCGTCTGGTCGGGCTCTCCACGCTCGATCTCCGGCATCCCTCGGCCCGGGCCGATCTGGCCCGGAAGGCGGGGACGCCCGGCGTCCGGGGCATCCGCGTCCACTGGCTGGGGATGCCCGACGCCGACCCCGAGGAGACGCCGGCGTATGAGCCCCTGGGCGACCTGGCCGAGGCCGGCCTGGTGATGTGGTTCTTCGGCCCCCGAGGCCAGCTCCCGCTCCTGGACCGCCTCCTCTCCCGGCTGGCCGGCCTGACCGTGGTCCTCGGCCACCTCGGCCTCCCCCTCACCCCCCTGCGTCCCGGCCGACACGGGACGCCGCGACCGATCCGGCCGCCGGCGAGCACCCTGGACGAGGTCCTGGCCCTGGCCCGCCACCCGGGTTGCCACGTCGCCCTGTGCGGCCAGGCCAGCTTCAGCCAGGAGCCGTACCCCTACCGGGACCTGGACCCTCTGGTCCGGGCGCTCTACCGCGCCTACGGCGCGGAACGGCTGCTGTGGGGGAGCGACGCCCCCTGGTCGCTCTCCGACCCCGGCTACGAGCGGGCGCTGGAGCTGCCGGACTGCCAGCTCCCCGGGCTCTCGGCCGAGGAGCGCCAAGCCATCCTGGGCGGCAACGCCCGCCGGCTCTTCCGCCTCTGAGGCGGCGCCCGGGGCTCAGCCCGGGCTGGGCTGGTGCCAGCCCCCGTCCGCCTTGACCAGCTCCTCGGCCTCGGCCGGCCCCCAGGTGCCCGGCCGGTAGGGCAGCGCCGGTGGGTGCTCCTCCAGCACCCGGTCCACCACCTCCCAGGCCGCCTCCACCGCGTCCTCACGCGCGAACAGGGCCGGGTTGCCCTCCAGGGCGTCGACCAGCAGCCGTTCGTAGTCGAGCTGCTGCTCCGGCCATTCCTCGCTCAAGAACAGCTCGCGCTGCTCGCCCACGAACTCCTTGCCGGGCCGCTTGACGCGGGCCGCGAGCGCGATCGCGGAGCGGGGCGCGATCTGGAAGCGCAGGTAGTTGCCGCGACCTGCCCGCTGCCAGGCGTCGGGGAAGACCTGGGCCGGCGGCCGCTTGAACTCGACCAGGACCTCGGTGGCGGTCACCGGCAGCCGCTTCCCGGCCCGCAGGTAGAAGGGCACGCCATGCCAGCGCCAGGAGTGGAGGTGGAGGCGCAGGGCGCAGAAGGTCTCCACGTCGGAGTCGGGGGCAACGCCCGGCTCGTCGCGGTAGCCCTGGAACTGGCCCCGCACCAGGTCACGGCGGGAGAGGGGACGCATGGCGCGGAAGACCTTGGCCTTCTCGTCCCGGATGGCCTCCACCCCGTGCCCCGCCGGCGGCTCCATGGCCAGGATGGCGACGATCTGGAAGAGGTGGTTCTGGACCACGTCGCGCAGGCAGCCGACCTGCTCGTAGAAGGCGCCCCGCCCCTCGACCCCGAACTCCTCGGCCATGGTGATCTGCACCGAGGCGATGCAGTTCCGGTTCCAGATCGGCTCCAGGAAGGAGTTGGCGAAGCGGAAGTAGAGGATGTTCTCGATCGGCTCCTTGCCCAGGAAGTGGTCGATGCGGAAGACCCGGTGCTCGGGGAAGACGGCGTGGATGACCCGGTTGAGCTCGCGCGCCGAGGCCAGGTCCCGGCCGAACGGCTTCTCCACCACGATGCGCGCCTCGCGGGCGAGGCCGGCAGCGGCGAGGCCGCGCACCACGGTCTCGAAGGCGGCGGGGGGGATGGCCAGGTAGTGGAGCGGGCGACGGGCCCTGGCCAGCTCCCGGCGCAGCCGGCCGAAGGTGCCGGGGTGGTGGTAGTCGCCGTCCACGTACCGAAGCAGCGAGCACAGGCGGTCGAAGGCGGCCGGGTCGTCGATCCCGCCCCCGAACTCCTCCAGGCTCTCCCGCGCCCGCCGGCGCAGGCGCTCCAGGTCCCAGCCCGAGTAGGCCACGCCCACGATCGGCAGGTCGAGGCCATGGCGCTTGACCATGGCGTACAGGGCCGGGAAGATCTTCTTCCGGGCCAGGTCGCCGGTGGCGCCGAAGAAGACGATGGCGTCGGCCGACTCTCCCTTCCTGGTGGTCATGCCCGACGCGGCTCCTGGTGGCCCCCGAACTGCTTCCGCATCGCCGAGAGCAGGCGGTCGGCGTAGTCGTCGCGCCCTCGCGAGGAGAAGCGGGCGTAGAGGGCAGCCGTGATCACCGGCGCCGGAACGCCCTCGTCGACCGCAGCCAGCGTCGTCCAGCGTCCCTCGCCGGAGTCGGCCACGCGGCCGGTGAAGGCGCCCAGGTCGGGGTCGGCGAGCAGGGCCTCGGCGGTGAGGTCCAACAACCAGGAGGCGATCACGCTGCCCCGCCGCCACAGCTCGGCGATCCGGGGCAGGTCGAAGCGGTAACGGTAGAAGCCCGGATCGCGGAGGGGGGCGGTCTCGGCGTCGACCCCCTGCTCTCGTAGCCCCGCGTCGGCGTGGCGCAGGATGTTGAGCCCCTCCGCGTAGGCCGCCATCAGCCCGTACTCGATCCCGTTGTGCACCATCTTCACGAAGTGGCCCGCCCCGTGCGGGCCGCAGTGCAGGTAGCCCATCTCCGCGGTCGAGGGCTCACCCTCGCGGCCAGGGGTCCGGGGTGCCGCCTCCACTCCCGGGGCGATGCTGCGGAAGATGGGGTCGAGGCGCCGCACCACCGCCTCCTCCCCGCCGATCATGAGGCAGTAGCCCCGCTCCAGGCCCCAGACCCCGCCGCTGGTGCCGCAATCCAGGTAGTGGATGCCGCGGGGGCTCAGGGCCTGGGCACGATCGATGTCGTCCCGGTAGTAGCCGTTGCCCCCGTCGATGAGGACGTCGTCCTCCTCCAGCTTCCCGGCCAGTTCCTGGACCACCTGGCCCGTCACCCCCGCCGGCAGCATCAGCCACACCGCCCGCGGCCGGGTCAGCCGCTCCACCAGCTCGTCCAGGGAGGCGACGCCGATCGCGCCCTCGGCGGCCAGCGCCGCCACCGCCTCCCGGCTGCGGTCGTAGACCACACACTGGTGCCGGTCCCGGAGCAGCCTCCGGACCAGATTGGCCCACATGCGTCCCAGGCCGACCATGCCCAACTGCATCGCTCCGTCTCCTTCTCGGGCCCCGCGCCCCACGGTCGCGATCGGCCCCGGTGGTTCCCGTGTACGTTCGACGAGCCGGCTCCGACGGCGCGGACGCCGGCGGCCACGCCAGCGATCAGGCTGACACGCAATCAGGCTGACACGATCGGCCCTCCCCCCGCACGCGTGACCTGCCCGTCGGGAGAGGAGGGCGCCGCGCCCGGCTCAGCGGCCCTGGAACTCGGGAGCCCGCTTCTCCAGGAAGGCGTCGATCCCCGCCCCGGCGTCCTCGGAGACGAAGACCCTGGCGATGGCCTCGCGCTCGATGGCCAGCCCCAGGTCGAGCGGCGCGGAGTGGCCCAGCGTCACCGCCACCTTGGCCCGCCCG
>DASRBU010000590.1:0-7751 GCA_035653475.1 Candidatus Dormiibacterota bacterium
TGCGCAGGATCACCTCGGCCACCAGGTCGCTGCGGCCGCAGGTCGCCGACAGGTACCGCACCTCGGGGCGGTCGACGAGCGCACCCGCGACCTCCTCCAGCCGTCCCAGCTCGACGCGCAGGAACACCAGCGCCTCGACCCTGTAACCGAGGAACGGGGGGGCGACGAGCGTGACCGGCGTGACGCAGCCGCTGGAGATGAGGTGGCCCACGCGTCGGCGCGCGGCCGACTCGCTGATGCCGAGGGCGACCGCCAGCTCCTGGAAGGTGCGCCGCCCGTCCTCCCGCAAGAGGTCGATCAGGCGCAGGTCGACGTCGTCCAGGACCACCGGTGGTAGCGGTGCCCGTACGTCCCGCGACGGCGCGGGCGGCAGGGCGACGACCGACTCCAGGAGCGGGCGGCTCCAGTCGTACGCCATCTTGAACGTGCGGAGCACGGTCTCCGTGGTCGTGCGGACGACGCCCGGCACCGATGCGAGCTCGTCGAGCAGGACCCCGGCCAGGTCGCGGCTGGAGCCGACGATCACCTCGGCCACGATGTCGAACGGTCCCGTCACCGCCGCCAGGAAGCGGACGTCGTGGCGCTCGGCCAGCCTCGCCGCCACGGTCCCCACCTGGTCGGGGGAACAGACGAGCTGGACCAGCACGGGATACCCGAAGCCGCAGCGTTGGGGATCGGGGACGGCCGTGATCCGGATGAGCCCCGCCTCCATCAGGGCGCGAGCACGGCGGGCGACCGTCGACTCGGAGGTGCCGAGCAGCCGGGCGATGTCCCGCCAGGAGGCGCGGCCCCGCAGTTGCAGGGCCATGGCGATGCGCTGGTCGAGCGTGACCGCCTCCGGACGGACGGCGGCGGCTCGATCTGGGCGGCCCCGCAAGGCGGCCCCGCGGCTCGCGGTCATGGTCTCTATGGTTGCGGAAGTCTGCCAGAAAGTCCAACCTATATGCGAGAGATTGCATGTTTCCGCTGTTGTGGAGGCCTTGAATGGCGATTTCGACCGAGCTCGTGCCCGGCGAGCGCGGCTTGCTCGCGACCCTGCGCGTCGACGACGCCTGGGATCTCGTCCAGGAGTTCTCCCGGCTCGTCCGCGAGTCCGGGACCGAGGACGAGTGGAGGGCCGTGGACCGGATCACCTCGCGCCTGGCGGCCTGGGGCATCGACCACCGCGTCCACGAGCCGGAGCTGTGGATCAGCCTGCCCCGGGAAGCGCGCCTGACCGTGGACGGCAGGACCTACCGGGCCAAGACGCCGAGCATGGCCATGTCGACGCCGGAACGGGGATGCACCGCCCCGGTCATCCACGTCGGCAGCGGGTACGCGCGATCGGTCCACGACATCTTCGCCGCCGGGGCGGTCGAGGGCGACGTGGCCGGCAAGATCGTGGTCACCGAGGGTCTGCCCATGCCGGGCAAGGTCGCCGCGCTCGAGGAGCGGGGCGCGGTCGGGGTCGTCTGCATCGCCCCCGGTGAGCGCATCCACGAGGGTATCTGCACCCCGATCTGGGGCTCGCCCGATCTGACCACCTGGGGCCGCCAGCCCCGCGTTCCGGTCGTCTCGGTGTCGGCGCCGGACGGGAGGGAGCTCGTGGCCCGGATCGGGGAGCGGTCGGAGGCCACGATCGTGGCCCGGCACGACACCGGCTGGCGTCGCATCCCGGTGGTCGTGGCCGAGATCAGGGGCAGCGCCGACCCCGACCGCTTCGTCCTCCTGCACGGCCACCTCGACTCCTGGCACGTGGGGATCGGGGACAACGCGACCGGCGACGCCACGCTCCTCGAGGTCGCCCGCGCCCTGGCGGCGCAGCGCGAGCGACTGCAGCGGTCGGTGCGGATCGCCTGGTGGTCGGGTCACTCTCACGGCCGCTACGCCGGCTCGACCTGGTACGCGGACGCCTTCGCCAACGACATCGCCCGCAACTGCATCTGCCACCTCAACTGCGACTCGCCCGGCTGCCGCGACGCGACCGTGTATCAGGACGTGTACTGGATGGCGGAGCTCGAGGTCTTCGCCCGGCGCGCGATCCAGGACTTCACCGGCCTTGCCTCCAGCGGCCGGCCGCCGATCCGGGCCGGGGACATCTCCTTCAACAACCTCGGCGTCTCGACCTGCTTCATGCTCAGCTCCACCATGCCCGACGAGCTGCGCGCGGAGCGGGGCCTGTATCCCGTCGGAGGCTGCGGCGGCAACATCGAGTGGCACACGGAGGCGGACACGATGGAGATCGCCGACCGTGACCACCTGCTGCGCGACATCCGCCTCTATGCCGGGGCCACCTTCCGCGCCGCCAACCTTCCCGTCCACCCGCTCGACTTCCGCCGCACGCTGGACCAGATCGGGGAGGTGCTCGACGAGCGCGAGGAACGGCTGCGCGGGCTGGTCGATCTCGCGCCCGTCCGCGCCCGGCTGGTGGAGGCGCGGACCGACCTGGAGCGGCTGCACGTCGCTGGCGGCGCCCTGCGCACGCCCGAGGCGGCGGCGGCGGTGAACCGGGCGCTCCGCCGCAGCGGTCGCGCGCTCGTCTCCGTGCTCTACGCCCGCGAGGGACGCTATCGGCAGGACCCGGCGCTGGACATCCCGCTCCTGCCCGACTTCGCGGCAGTCGCCGAGGCGGCAGGCGGGGTGCCCGAGGGCGTGCTCCGCACCGAGGCCACGCGCGCCCGGAACCGCCTGGAAGGGGCGCTGCTGGAGGTGTGCGACGCGGTTGCCGAGGCCGGCGTCTGACCGGTGCGACCGGCGCTCCTGCCCTGGTCGGCGTCGGACGCGTTCGGGTGGCGATGGCGTGACCGCACTGGCGATCCCGGCGCGGCTCGCCGAGAGCCGCTGGCGCAGTGGTGGGGCGGTCCAATGAGTGCGAGCTCCTCGGCGAGCGCGACCGTCGGCCTCGCTCGGCTGCCCGGGCCGGCCGACCTTGTCCGGCGAGTGTCACTCCTCCACAACCGCCCTTCGATCGCGGAGACCCGTCGTTCAGCTCCCGCCCAACCGAACGGTTCGGTGCCGCCGTGCGAGCCCTGGGCTCGTATGGGCCCGTGCCGGGCTGGCTCGGCCCCCATCCTGGCTCCGGGGCCGCCGGCTCGCCCGCACCGGCACGACGACCCCCGACCAGCACGTCATGGTCGCGCTCCAGCCGAGCGGTCGGGCCGGCTGGCGGGGAATGACGGCGCCGGCCAGTGCCGCGGAATTCGCGGCCGCGCGGTGCACTCGGGCCCTGAGGAGGTCGAGGACGATCCACACCACGGCCCTCCCCGCTCCCCGACCCTGCGGCTTCGGTGGGCCGGTGCAGGACTTGGCCCGGAGGTGCCGGCTGACCCGAGGAGCCGGACGATGGCACCCCTCCGCGAGAAACTTGGATCGGGTGACGAGAGCGGCCTCGGGGCGGACGACGATCCGGGCACCGGCGATCCGACGCCGCGCTGGACCGCTCGTGAGCAGGAGAGGTGGAGATGCGCATCCTCTATGTGGTCCCGGGACCGATGTCCAGGACCGGGGCCGGAGCCGATGAGCTACGTCGCCGGGGCTCGATCCTGCGTGGCTGGGCCGACGAGGGGACCTCGGTGGACATCCGCGACGTGGAGCGAGGGCCGGCCTCGATCGAGTCCGCCTGGGAGGAGTACCTCGCCGTCCCGGCCACGACCGAGACCATGCTGCAGGCGGAGCGGGAGGGGTACGACGCCTGCATCCTGGGTTGCTTCGGCGATCCCGAGACGGACGCCTGCCGGGAACTCCTGACCCGAACCCTGGTCGTGGGACCAGGGGAGGCCGCCTGCCACGTGGCGGCCATGCTGGGCGAGCGCTTCGGGATCGTGACCGTGACCCACAGCGTCGTCAACCCGCTCCGCCACCTGGTGGCGCGGCTCGGCCTCGCCGGCCGCCTGGCCGGGATCGCGGTGGTCGAGACGCCGGTCCTGGCCCTGGCCCGGGACCCCGAAGAGACGCGCTCCCGAGCGGCCGCCGCCGGTCGCCGCCTGGTCGAGCTGGAGGGTGCCGACACGCTCGTGCTGGGCTGCATGTCCATGGCCTTCATGGAGCTTTCGCCGCCGCTCGAGGCAGAGCTGGCGGTCCCGGTCGTGAACCCCGCCCGTGCCGCCCTCAAGCTCGCAGAGGCGCTGGTCGGGATGGCCGTCCGGCACAGCAAACGCGCCTACCCGACGCCACCCAAGCTGGCACCCGGCCCGGTGCAGGTGGGCTGAGGTGGCGGCCACGGTCCTCGCCACCGGGGATCTGATGCCCCAGCGTCCCTTCACGCTCGACCTCGCCCTCCGAGACCTGTTCGCCGCTGGCTGCGTCTTCGCCAACCTGGAGGTCGCGCTCACCTCCCGCACCGAGGCGGCGGACAAGCTGGTGTGCCTGCGCGCGGAGCCTGCCCTGGCGGGGGAGCTGGCCAGGGTGGGGGTGGACGTCGTCACCCTGGCCAACAACCACGTGGCCGACTACGGCACGGTGGGCCTGGTCGACACCCTGGCCGCGGTCCGGGGCGCCGGGGTGCGGGCGGTGGGGGCGGGCCGGGACCTGGGGGCGGCGCTGGAGCCGGCCCTGGTCGAGGTCGGAGGGCTCCGGATCGGCTTCCTGGGGCTGGCCTGCACGCTCCCCAACGGCTGCGGGGCGGCGGTCGACCGTCCCGGGGTGGCCCCGCTCCGGGTGCTCGCCCGGTTCCTCGTCGACCCGGTCAGCATCGACGAGCAGCCCGGGATGGCGCCCTACGTGGAGACCTCGCCCATGCCCGGGGACCTGGAGGTGGTGACGGATGCCGTCCGGCGCGCCGCCGCGCGGGCCGATGCCCTCGTCATCGGCATCCACTGGGGGATCCCGCACGGCTTCGCCGCCGAGGTCCAGGGCGAGCTCGCGACCTACCAGCGGCCGCTCGCTCACGCGCTGGTCGAGGCCGGGGCGGACGCCGTCGTCGGCCACCACCCCCACGTCCTCCACGGCGTGGAGGTGCACCGGGGACGGCCCGTCTTCTACAGCCTGGGCAACTTCCTCTTCCACTCCCTGCTGGAGCGCGAGCCGGTGCCTCGCCGCCCGTACCCGCCCTACTCCTGGGCCTCGCTGCGCGGCGAGCTGAACCACCTGGGCGGGATCGCCCGCCTCCGCTGGGAGGGGCCGGGTCCCCCGGCGGCGGTGGAGCTGATCCCGGTCCATCTGGACGCGGCCGGGGAGCCGTCGCCGGCCAAGGGCGAGGCGGGCGCTCGGCCGCGTGGTCGACCTCTCTCGCTCCTTCGGGACCGTGCTCCGGGATCGCGGCGAGGTCGTGGAGGTGTTGCCATGAGAGCCGCAGAGGGCGCGTCGGTGGGCCGGGTCCTGGTCTGGGGCGCCGGTGCCATCGGTGGGGTGGTGGGGGCCTGGATGGCCCGAGAGGGGATCGAGCTCCTGCTCGTCGACCGCGACCGTGACCACGTGGAGGCGATCCGCTCCCAGGGGCTTCTGATCGACGGGATTCGCGGCAGCTTCCGGGTCGAGGTCCCCTGCGTCCTCCCCGAGGAGGTGGAGGGCTCCTTCGAGCTCGTCTTCCTGGCCGTCAAGTGCATGGACACCGAGGGCGCCCTGGACGGGCTCCTCCCCCACCTGGCCGGGCAGGGGCGAGTGGTCTCGCTCCAGAACGGGCTCAACGAGGAGCGAATCGCGGCCCGAGCCGGGCTCGAGCGCACGATCGGGTGCTTCGTCAACTTCGGGGCCGACTGGCAAGCGCCCGGCCACGTCCAGCACGGAGGCGAGCATCCGATCTTCGTGGGCCGCCTGGACGGCCGACGGGACCCGGCCCTGGAGCGGGTCAGAGACCTGCTCGGCCGCTTCTGCCCGACGTACCTCACCGACAACGTCTGGGGCTACCTCTGGTCAAAGCTCTGCTACGCCTCGCTCCTCTTCGCCACCGCCCTGGTGGACGCCCCTGTCCACGAGATCGTGCGCCGGGCGGCTTGCGGTCCCGTCCTCCACCGCCTGGTCCGGGAGGCGATGGCCATCCCCGCCGCGCTTGGGATTCGGCTCGAGGAGCTGGCCGACTTTCGGCCCGACGAGTACGAGGGGCGGGACTGGCGACCGGCCATGGAGCGCACCGCTGCCCACTTCGAGGGGCAGCTCAAGGTCAAGACCGGGGTCTGGCGCGACCTGGCCGTGCGCCGGCGCCGCACCGAGGTCGATTGCCAGGTGGGGGAGGTGGTGGCGCGTGCCCGTGGGTTGGGTCTGGAGGTCCCTCGCAACCAGCGCCTGGTGGAGCTGATCCACGAGATCGAGGAGGGGGGACGGGCGATGGCCTGGGAGAACCTGGCCGAGCTGGAGCCATGAGGCACCGGGCGAGCTGGAGCCGCGATGCACGAGAGGAGGTGATGGCGTGTCCGCGCTTCTCGACTACCTGGAACGGCACCGCGAGGCGATGCTCTCGGACCTGCGCGAGTTCGTGGAGCGGGAATCCCCGAGCACGGACAAGGCCCGGGCCGACGGCTTCGTCCGCTTCCTGGCCGAGCGCGCCGAGCACCTGACCGGCGGCGAGGTCACCGTCGTGCCCCAGGATCGCTGGGGTGACCACCTGTTGCTCCGGGTGGGCAGGGGAGAAGGGCCCCCGGTGCTGTTGGTCGGCCACTACGACACCGTCTGGCCCGCCGGGACCCTGGAGCGGATGCCCTTCCGCCTCGAGGGCGAGCGTGCCCACGGGCCGGGGATCTTCGACATGAAGTGCGGGCTGGTGCAGGGGCTGTGGGCGATCCGAGCGCTGCACGAGACGGGAGCGGAGCACCCACCCCTGGTCTTCCTCGTCAACTCCGACGAGGAGGTGGGGAGCCCCAGCTCACGGGAGCTGATCGAGGCCGAGGCGCGTGGGGCGATCGCCTGCCTGATCCTCGAGCCCAGCTTCCATGGCGCCCTCAAGACCGCCCGCAAGGGGGTGGGCATCTTCGAGCTCCGGGTCACCGGCCGCGCCTCCCACGCCGGCTCCGAGCCCTTCGAGGGGGTGAGCGCGATCGAGGAGATCTGCCGCCAGACGCTCGACCTGCACGCCCAGACCGATCCCGAGACCGGGACCACGGTCAACGTGGGCGTGATCTCGGGCGGAACCCGCGCCAACGTGGTGGCGGCCGAGGCCCGGGCGGAGATCGACCTCCGCGTGTCGAGCCGCGCCGAGGCGGAGCGGATGACAGCCTTGATCCTGGGGCTGCGCCCCCACCATCCGGAGGCGCAGGTACGGGTGGAGGGCGGCATGAACCGGCCTCCGATGGAGCGCACGCCTCAGGTGGCGCGTCTGTTCGAGCACGCCCGGGAGCTGGCTCGGGGCCTGGGCTTCGAGCTGGAGGAGGCGAGCGTCGGCGGCGGCAGCGACGGGAACCTCTGCGCCACCGTGAACCCGGCCGTGGTGGACGGGTTGGGGGCGGTCGGGGACGGCGGCCACGCCCGGCACGAGCACGTCCTGGTCCGGCACATGGCGCCCCGGGCGGCGTTGGTGGCACGGCTCCTGGAGACGGTGGTGGAGGCGGTGCGATGACGCTCGCGCTACGGTGCGGAACCCTCTTCGACGGCACCGGCGCCGACCCCGTGAGGGGGGTGACGCTGGTGATCGAGAACGGCTGGATCCGGGACGTGGTCGCCGGCCCCCCACCGGCGGGGGCCGAGGTCTGGGACCTGGGTGACCGGTTCGTGATGCCCGGCCTGATCGACGCCCACACCCACCTGTCGATCGTCCCCGCCCGGGGCGACCAGATGGGGCAGCTGCGGGAGCGCCCGGGGAGGAAGGCCCTGCGCGTGGCCCGCAACCTGGCCCGGGACCTGGA
>DASRBU010000591.1:0-4857 GCA_035653475.1 Candidatus Dormiibacterota bacterium
CCTCTTCGAGCGTATCGAGCGCGAGCTGGTCGAGGCCCGCAAGGCCCGCGATCCCCTGCGGCTCGCCGTGCTGGGTCTGCTCAAGGCGGAGGCGGTGAAGGCCGCCAAGGAGCCGGGCGTCGGCGGGGTGGCCGACGACCGCCTGGTGGCCGCGGTCGTCCGTCGCGAGATCAAACGGCGTGAGGAGGCAGCGCAGGCGTACGCGCAGGGCGGCCGGGAGGAGGCGGCCGAGCGGGAGCGGGCCGAGGCCGAGGTGCTGCGCACCTACCTGCCGCCCCAGCTCGACGAGGAAGAGCTGGAGCACGAGCTGCGGGCCGTGATCGCGGAGGTGGGGCCCACGGGGCCGCGCGACTTCGGCGCCGTGATGCGGACGGCGACGGCCCGCCTGGGCGATCGCGCGGAGGGGGCGAGGATCGCGGCCGTGGCCAGGAGGCTCATGGGCTCAGGTGGTTGAGACCTCGATCGGGGTCGCCGGCGCCCGGCGTCGGGCCCGCCGGGCGGCCCCGCGCGGCGCGCGGCGGCGGGCGGCGCTCACGGTGGAGCGCCTGGCCCGGGTCTATCCCGCCGCCTGTGAGCTGGACCACCGCAACCCCTTCGAGCTGACCATCGCCACCATCCTCTCGGCTCAGACCACCGATCGCTCGGTCAACCAGGTGACCCCCGAGCTGTTCGCCCGCTACCCCACCGCGGCCGATCTGGCCGCCGCCGACCCGGGCGAGGTGGAGCGCATCATCAAGCCCACTGGCTTCTTTCGCGCCAAGGCGCGCACCATCGTGGCCGTGGCCAGGGCCCTGGTCGAGCGCTTCGGGGGCGAGGTCCCGGGACGGATGGAGGACCTCCTGACCCTGCCCGGCGTGGGCCGGAAGACGGCGAACGTGATCCTGGGGGTCGGCTTCGGTGTGCCGGGCTTCGCCGTGGATACCCACGTGATCAGGGTGTCCAACCGGCTGGGCCTGGTGGCGACCACCGAGCCGGAGGAGATCGAGGCCCGGGTGACACGGATGGTGCCGGCCCGGGAGTGGACGGGGCTCTCGCTGCGGCTCATCCTGCACGGACGCCGGATCTGCGTCGCCCGCCGGCCCCGCTGCGAGGAGTGTATCCTCAACGACTTCTGCCCCTCCTCCCTGGTGCTGCCGGCGTCGGCGAGGTCGTAGCCACCGCGCAGACCGCCCGCCTTCCAACCGCCAGATGCACCCGCGTCGCACTGCGAACAAATGTTCTATAATGCCGGGGCGATGACCTCCAGCGAGCCCAGGCGGCCGGCGGTCGAGTACCTCGAGCGGCCCTGCAAATCGGCGCTCAACCCCGTCCGGGGCATGGCCTTCCGTTGGTCGCTGAACCCCTACATGGGGTGTGAGCATCGCTGTGCCTTCTGCTACGTCCGGGCCTACGAGAAGCGTGCCGACCGTCCCTTCGACGCCCGCTACGGGCGCGCCATCCGGGTGAAGACGAACGTCGCCCAGGTGCTGCGGGCGGAGCTGGCGCGGCCCGGCTGGCGGCGTGAGCTGGTGGTGGTGGGGGCGGCGACCGATCCCTACCAGCCGGCCGAGGGTCGCTACCGGCTCACCCGGGCCTGCCTGGAGGCCTTCGTCGACTTCGCCACCCCGGTGAGCCTGATCACCCGCGGCCCGATGATCGTCCGCGACGTCGAGGTCCTGGTGGAGCTGTCGCGCCGGGCCGGGCTGACCGTCTCCTTCAGCATCCCCACCCTGGACGGCGAGGTCTGGCGGCGGACCGAACCCGGCACGGCACATCCGGAGCAACGCCTGCGGGCGGTGGCGCGGCTGGCGAAGGCGGGGGTCGAGGTGGCGGTGGCGATGGCGCCCATCCTGCCCGGGCTCAGCGATCGTCCCGAGCAGCTGGAGGCGGTGGTGCGGGCGGCCCGGGACGCGGGGGCGAACCAGGTCTGGGCCGGGATGCTCCACCTCCGCGACGGCACCCGGCAGCACTTCCTGGAAACGCTGGCCCGGTATTGGCCAGAGCTCCTCCCCCGGTACCTGCAGGAGTACCGCAACCGGACCTACCTGCCGGCGGAGCGGACCCTCCCCGTGCACCGGGAGGTGACGCGGGCGGCCTCGCGCTTGGGCATGACCGGGCGTCGCGACCTCGATCGGCCCGCCCTGCCGCGCCAGCTGAGCCTGCTCTGATCGAGAGGTTGGGGCGAGGACGGGCGGCGGTCAGGCCGGCGGGGATGGCCACCCTCGCCATCCCGAGCAGTGGCTCGCCGCGCCGAACCTCGTCCCCGAGAGGAGCACTCGACGGAGGTTGGGACGGCCGCCGCCGGGGCCGTCCTCTCTCACCGCCCGCCTCCGGCCTGCTTTCCCGATCCGTCGCCGCCGTCGGCCCTTCCTCGGCGGCCCGGCCCGGGCCTGTCCGGCCGCCGCGCCGCATCGGGTAGGATGCAGTCGATGCGCTCCCCCATCGACGTGCTCCTGGGCCGGATCGAGGGCCTGAAGAAGGTGGAGATCGCTCGACGGACGGTGCCCTGCTACAAGCACGTCATCGAGCCCAGCGGCGAGCGGCTGGCCCTGTGCCTGCTGGTCGACCACAAGCACCTGTACCGCTACCCGTTCGAGAACCTGAGGGGCACCAGGTCACTCGCCGTCAAGGCCCGCTACCTGAAGGGAGAGATGGAGCACCTGCGCCTGCGCGAGTTCCAGCCCGGAATCTGTCGCTACGTGCACCCGCGCCCCGAGGCCGCGAGCGCGTAGGCGGCCGCCCGGGCGTCCCGGCCGGCCCGCCATCGCCTCACTCCAGCGCGGCCGCCAGCTGCTCGGCGTAGGGGGTGACGATGCCGTTGACGAAAGGCAGCTCGTAGCGGGAACCGTCGCCGGTGATGGCCCGGTAAAGGCAGATCAGCCAGACCCCCACGGTGAAGAGGCTGACCACGAACATGAGCAGTCCCAGCGCCCAGACCAGCGAGTGGACGATGCTGCCGACGATGTTGACCAGCACGTTGAGCGCGGTGACGCCCCCGAAGAAGACCGTGGACTGGGCCGAGTGGTACCTGACGTCGGGGTCCTGCCGGGCGACGATGAGGAGCACGATCCCGCTGAGCCACATCAGGGCGTAGGCCAGCAGCGCCCCGGTCCGCTTGTCGATCGGCGCCTCGCGGGGCGGGTGGCCCGAGCCCCCTCCCCTGGACGACGGGAGGTGCGTGCCGTAGTCGGGATAGCCGCCGGGCCGGCGGCCGGGTGAGGGATTCTGCATCGATCGCCTCCAGGGAGTGTTGGCCATCCGGCGACGCCGGACGGGACTGATTATCGGGCGCCAGAGCGGCCGGTGCCAGACCTCCCCTGGTCCGAGCGGCGGAGGCCGGGGTGGCGGCTCCGCTGGAACTCGCCCAGCAGATGGTCGAGCAGTCCGCCCAGCAGCGGCTCCGCCACCTGGGCGATGCGGTAGGGGAGGACGTACACGTCGCGGCGGGGCCAGCGTGCCGCGCGGACGATGGTCCTGGCCACCCATTGCGGGGACTGGGCGATGAGCCCCTCGGGGTCCCGTCCTCCGAAGAACCCCGTGTTCGTGGTCCCCGGGTGGACGGTGCAGACCTTCACCCCGGTGCCGCTCAGCTCGCCGCGCAGGGCGTGGGAGAAACCGACCAGGGCGTGCTTGCTGGCCGAGTAGACGGCGGAGTAGGGCATGGCCCTGACCCCGACCACCGAGGCCACGTTGACGATCACCCCGGACCTGGCCTCCAGCATGGCCGGCAGGGCTGCCTGGGTGGCCCACATGGCCCCCAGTACGTTGGTGGCGACGATCTCGGTCAACGTCGCCTGGGGCATGGTCTCGAAGCGGCCGTGCCAGCCCACCCCGGCGTTGTTGACCAGGACGTCGATGCGTTCGAAAGCGGTGAGGGCGGCGAGCACGAAGGCGCGGACCTCCTCCGGACGTCCCACGTCGGCGGTGCGCACGAGCACGTCGGCCGCCCCCGCCCGACGGCAGCGGAGGGCGACCGAGCGGAGGGGCTCCGCTCGCCGAGCGCAGAGCGCCAGGCGGGTACGACGGCGGGCGAAGGCCAGGGCCGTGGCCTCGCCGATGCCGCTGGAGGCCCCCGTGATCAGAACCGCCGCGCCTCGCAACCGCGCCATGCCGACTCTCCACCGCGACCGGCGCCAGATGCGCCCATCGGCCAGCGTCAGGAGATCGTACTCCGCCAGGGCCCCTTCGCGGGCGCGACCTCGCGGTTGGGGCTCGCCCTCCGGGCCCGGGAGCCGTGGAGCCCGTACAATCCGCTTGCCATGACCGCTCGCCGGGCCGACGATCGAGGGCTGCTCCTCTTGCGTTCTCCGGTTGAGGTCGACGTGGGAACGGGACCCGGAGGTAGGAGCAGATGATCCGCTCGGGAGACGAGCAGCTGATCGAGCAGTTCCGCTACAACGCTTGGGCCACCCTGCGGCTCATCGAGTTCTGCGAGGAGCTCGATCCCCAGATGCTGGAGACGCCCGTGCGCGGCGGTCACGGGACGGTCAAGGACGTGCTGGCCAACCTGGTGGGCATGGACGAGTTCTACCTGGCGGTGGTGGAGGGTGCCGCGCCCCGGGCGCCGCGGTCCCGATTCACCAGCCTCGACGACCTGTACGACCGGGCGCTCCGCCTCGCCGAGCGATGGGAGCGACGGCTGCAGCAGCCGCCGCATCCCGAGCGTCTGGTCGAGATCTGGGAGGGCGGCGAGGGGCGTCGGGTGCGCGTGGGGACGGTCCTGGCCCAGGTGCTCGCCCACGGCGGCGAGCAGCGCACCCGGGTGGTCTCGGCCCTGGAGGCCCGGGGCGTCGAGGTCCCGCCGCTCGACGCCTGGACCTACGGCGTCTGGCTGGAGCGACACCGCCAGCAGCAGCCACGGCGCGAGGCGCTCTGACC